>NVRR01000009.1 GCA_002732675.1 Sneathiella sp.
ACTTGGCGGCGGAAAGCCATGTGGATCGGTCCATTGATGGTCCAGCAGAATTTATCCAGACCAATCTGGTGGGTACTTTCGTCATGCTGGACGCAGCGTATCAGTACTGGCGGGTACTAGAAGGAGAAGCGCGCGACAACTTCCGCTTCCTGCATGTCTCCACCGATGAGGTTTACGGCGAACTCGGAGCGGAGGGTCAGTTTTCCGAAACCAGTGCGTACGATCCCAACTCTCCTTATTCGGCGAGCAAGGCAGGCTCCGATCATCTGGCGCGGGCCTGGCACCGGACATATGGCTTGCCGGTTCTGGTGACCAATTGTTCCAATAATTATGGGCCCTATCAGTTCCCGGAAAAGCTGCTTCCCGTGGTTATCCTGAATGCCTTGAACGGCAAGGAACTGCCCGTCTATGGCAAGGGCGAAAATATCCGCGACTGGCTCTATGTGGAAGATCACGCAACGGCCCTGCAGCAAGTCGTCGCCGATGGTGTGATTGGCGAAACTTATATGATCGGTGGCCGTGCCGAGCAGACCAATATCCATATGGTGCGGGCTATCTGCAAGATCATGGACAGGAAGTTTCCGGAAAAAGCGCCGCATGAAGATCTGATCCGCTTTGTGACCGACCGGCCGGGCCATGACGCCCGTTACGCCGTCAATTGCGAGAAGATCGAGAATGAACTCGGCTGGAAACAATCGCTGGATCTGGAAACTGGGCTGGAGAAAACCGTGACCTGGTATCTAGAAAATCTCGACTGGGTCAGAGCGGTCGCTAATGACTATACACAAGAGCGGCTCGGCCTCGGGAGCGGTTCTAAATGAAAATACTTGTCACCGGTGCGGGCGGACAGGTGGGCGGGTCGCTCATCGATCATGGCGCGCAAAATAATTGTGAAGTTGTCGGCCTTGACCGGGCGGCGCTTGATATCAGTGATCTTTCCGCCGTGCAGGCCGTGCTCAATGATCAGCAGCCGGATATTGTGATCAATGCGGCGGCCTATACAGCAGTGGATCGTGCCGAGGCCGAAAGCGAACGCGCCCTTGCCATTAATGCGACGGGGCCCGAAAATCTGGCGCTGGTCTGCAAGAAATTGGATATTCCGCTTCTGCATATCTCCACGGATTTTGTCTTTGATGGCGACAAGCAGGGCGCGTATGTAGAAACCGATTCCGTGGCTCCGCTCAGCGTCTATGGGGTCAGCAAGGCCAAAGGGGAGACAAATATTGCGGCCGTTGGCGGCAAGCATATCATTCTCCGGACGGCCTGGGTCTTCGGCGGCGAGCAGAATTTTGTCACCACCATGCTGCGTCTCGGCGCCAGCCGCACTGAGCTGAATATCGTCGATGACCAGATCGGTGGCCCGACCTCCTGTGAGGACATCGCCCAGTGCCTGCTGACCATCGCGACGCGTGTTGTTGACGGCGATTTCAGTGAGTGGGGTATCTATCACTATTGCGGAGCGCCTTCGGTGAGTTGGTTTGGCTTCGCCTCTGCGATTTTTGCCGGAAAAGAGGCGCCCAAGCTGAACCCGATCCCGACGAAAGACTACCCGACGCCAGCAGTACGGCCAAAGAATTCCGTCCTTGATTGCACGAAAATCAAGCAGATATTTAATATTGATCAGCCAGATTGGCGTTCGGCATTATCCAGTTTCCTGGGTTAAAATTATAGTCAGCGAGTAGACAACATGGCGCGTCAGGATTTCAGGTTTTTTCAGGAATTTCGGGTGCGATATTCCGAAATCGACGGGCAGGGGGTTGTGTTCAACGCTCATTACCTGACGTATTTTGACACTACCATCACCGAATATTTCCGCGAATTGGGGTTTGACTATCAGGGGTATGTTAAACGAACGGGCCAGGATTTTCATTTGGTCAAATCCCTGGTGAATTATGAGAAACCGATCCTGTTTGATGCCGAGATTGATGTCGGATGTCGGATCGCCAATATTGGCCGAACATCGCTTACATTTGTCCTTGAGATATTTGAAAAGGGTGGCGATGTACGCTATTGTAATGGCGAAATTATCTGGGTTAATACAGATCAAATGACCCATATAGCCGAGCCGATAAGTACCGAAATTCGCGAATTATTCGGTACTGTTGAACCACTGGATAACTAATCTGTAAAACCAAGATCAGAGGAAATTCATGCCTTTTCGTGGCCCTGAACTTGCCGCCCCGGCGCATATCCCCTCCCTGCTGCTGAGAGGGGTGGATCGGACACCCGATGATATCGCCATTGTCTCAACGGAGATGAGCTGGAGCTGGCAAGAGCTCAATGAGGTGACGCGGAATGTCGCCGAAAACCTGGTGCTCAGGGGGCTGAAACCGGGCGACCGAATTGCCTCCCTGATGCCGAACCGCACGCATCTTCTTATTTTATATCTCGCCTGTTTTAGGGCCGGTCTGGTGATTGTGCCGCTCAATTATCGCTATACGCCGACGGAGATTGACCATGCGCTGGAGGTTAGCGGCGCCTCGATGCTGATTTTTCATGCAGAACGTGCCGGTGATATTACTGCCAGTACGAAGGTCAGGGGCTTGCGGCTTGGCTGGCTGCCCTATCGTCCGGAGGATCCACAAGCCCCGCATTTCGAACAGCTATACAAAAAGCCGCCAGAGCGGAACGAGATCGAGCCGTTCAGCCTTGACGGCCCAGCAGCCATTTTCTTCACCTCCGGCAGTACCGGCAAGCCCAAGGGCGTGACACACAGCTTTAACAGTCTGGGCTATATATTCGCCTCCGCCGCGGGGGCCTGCAAATTGACGTCGGATGATGTGATGCTGCCCGGCTCTTCCATGTCGCACCTTGGCGGCTTTCTCTTCTCTTTCGCGGCGCTGATGACGGGCGCGCGCGTCGTTGTTGCCCGCGCCTATGATTCAGAAGAGCTGCTCCCCCTGCTGCAAAAGGAAAGGCCCACTGTGCTCTGTATGTTGCCATCGGCCTTGCTGCCGTTGATCCGTGATCATGGCGCAACGAAGGCCGATTTCGCTAGTATTCGGCTATGTCGCTCGGGGAGTGACAAAGTCCCCATGGAGCTGGAAGCTGAATTTGAAGAACTGACCGGTCTTAAAATTGATGAAGGCTACGGCATTTCGGAGGCTGGACTGCCAGCCCTCAACCCACCCGAAGGGGTGATTAAAATAGGTTCTATCGGTACGGCTAATCCAGGCTTTGAGGTGTCGATCCGCGATGGCGAGGGACGGGAAGTCCCGATGGGAACCGCTGGAAATCTCTGGATAAAATCTCCCAGTTTGATGATTGGTTATTGGGAAAATCCTGAAGAAACAGCGAAAGCCGTGCAGGACGGCTGGCTCGACAGCGGCGATATCATGAAGGTCGATGAGGACCATTATCTGTGGTTCCAGGGGCGCAAGAAACAGATTATTGTCCATGACGGATCCAATATTTTCCCGCAGGAAGTGGAGGATGCGATTTTGGCTCATCCCGCTGTCGCCGGGGCAGGGGTGATCGGCATTCATGACCTGATTCATGGCGAGAATGTCCGCGCCTATGTGACAGTCCGCGAGGGCCATGCGCGGCCCACGGCCTACCAACTGATTGAGTTCACCAAGCAGCGGATCGGCTATAAGGCACCGGAAGAGATTGTGTTCCTCGACGAAATCCCCCTCAAYCCCACCGGAAAAACCGAYCGCATGCGCTTAAAGGAAATAGCGTCGGCGCAYCACGGATGAAATGGATTACCCCATGGTAATATCGGTCGGGGTGTTGGTCAGGATATAGAGGCCGACCCCGATTAATAGAAAGGGCAGTATTTTCGGGGCGGCTTTGGCGAGGAACTGGCGTATTCTCGGATAGGATACCGACCATTGCGCGAGGCCGATCAGCAGGGCGGCGGCGATCATCACAGTGAACCCCATCCAGGTCACAAGTCCGGTTTTGGTGTCGGCCAGCAGCGGCGCCAGGACACCGATTGAATCCCAGCTATGAACCAGCATGATCAGAGCGATTGCCCAGATCGATCCACTGCCCGCCGCGATATCGTCGGTGGGTCCTGCGCCGGAATTAGTCCCGCCGGTCACCAGCTGATAGAGTTCATAAAGGCCGATTCCGAGAGGGATGAGCCCCATATAGGGGATATAGTCCGTCGGGATTAGCTGCGCGCTCTGGGCCAGCACTATCGAGATCGCCAGCATCACCACGACCGCCAGCAAATAACCTGCCCGCACTCGCGCCGCGCCGTATTTCGGATGGAGCGACAGGGTAACCAACAAAAACAGATTGTCGATACTTGTCGAGACAAAGGCGACGAAGCTCACGGATATGGCGAGGAGGATATCTTCCACGGTAATGGTATCGCCTTATGTCAGTTGTTCTTGATGACCAAGATGGAACAGGCAGTCGCCGCGACGAACCCGCGCCGGTTGGCGCTTGGCGAGAACAACGCCGTCGGCCTCAAAAAACAGCTCTACCGGCGCGCGGCCAGGTGTTTCAATCTGATGGATTAACGCTGCAGGCTGACCAGCTTTGATATCTTCGCCGGGATCGGCGAGAGGCTCATAAACGCCGGGCTCGCTGGCAAAGACGCTGCCTTCTTCGGCGAAGCTGCGCGAGACCCTGGTCGAGGGTGGGGGTGCTGAGCGCAGCACGCCAATATGATGGAGGGAACGTTTGAGGCCGTCTCCTGCTAGGTCCGGCAATCCTTTTGAGACCGTGCCGCCGCCCGCCAGTTCCGTCAAGATACTGCAGACGCCTTTGCGAAAGGCCGCAGCAGAGGAAAAGCCGCCGATTTCATCGCGTTCGAAATAAAGGGTGAAAGGCAACCCGAACGCCTTCTGTATCTGCTGCTTGATGGCGAGATGCGGATCGTCCCCGTAGAGGGAAATCAGCAATGTCGGCGTATAGAAAAGCGAGCTGCCGCCCGAATGCAGATCGAACATGTAGTCAGCACGGTCCAGCAGAGTGTTCTCAATATAGTGGGCGATCTGCTGCGTCGGCGTCCCGTTCTCAACTCCCGGAAACGACCGGTTAAGATTACCCTGATCGAGCGGCGAGGTGCGTAGGCCCGCTTCGGCCGCCGGGAAATTCGCCATGGGCAGGAAAATCAGCTGCCCGCTCACGTCCTCCAGCGGTAGGGTGCGCATCATTTCGGACAGGATCACCTGGCCTTCATATTCATCCCCATGATTGCCTGACATCAACAGGACCGTCGGCCCCTCGCCATTTTTAATGCTGGCGATGGGGATCGGGATAAAGCCGTAAGCCGAGCGATGCACGGAATGCAGCAATTGCAGGTATCCGTGATGGATCCCGTCTTTATCCAAGTCGATGGTGCTGGTTATGAGGGAAGACATGGACGGGATACCTGTTTATTTAGTCGAGGCTTGTTTCGCAGGGATTGCGGACACTATATCTGCCTTCCATCGCCAGTGCCATGGAATAGCGGAAAATATCGTTCTATTCCTTGGGTTTTTTTGAATCGCGCTTGAAAAGAGCCCATTCATCGATGATTTCACCCGACGGCAGATGACAATATCCGACTTGGCCATCCGCTTCATTCACGATCTTCAGCGTTCCGCCAACCTCAATACAGTGGGTAGAGGCGGGGTTAGCAAGCGCCGGTTTCGGTTTTTCACTGGCGGGGGTGCAGGCCATTGCCAGCAGGGCAACGAAGGGAATGAAGAACTTCATGATCGACCTCATATCAAGATGACGGATATCAAAAGCGCCTATGATAGAAATTGTAAAAATCACAGGCTATGTTTACGCTACGTTTAACACAGCTTTTGAAAATAACGGGGAATTTATGCAATGACCGCTGCGGCAAACCAACTCGATACGCCTGCCGATCTTGTCAATATACTGGCCGTTGGACTGGCGAAGCGACCGGACGAAATCGCCATGATTTCCCGCCGGGCTAAATGGACCTGGCGCGAGCTGGAGGAAATGAGTATTCGTCTTGCCAAAAGCTATCTTGCCCATGGTATGAAACCGGGAGATCGGGTGGCGTCGTTGATGCCGAACCGCTGGGAGTTGCTGGTGCATTACCTTGCCTGCCTGAAGGCGGGCCTGGTGGCGACGCCGCTTAATTATCGCTATATGGCGCCGGAAATTGATCATGCTCTGGGTCTGAGCGGGTCTGTCGTACTCGTGGCGCATGCCGAGCGGGTGGCGGATTTGGCAGCGACTGAGCTGACGGAGAAACTGCCGCTTGGGGTCGTTACCTATAGTGCCGAGGAGGGGACCGGTCCGCGTTTTGAAGATATGCTGAAAGCGGAGCATCCGGAAATCAGCTTACCCGTTCTTGATCCTGACGCGCCCTATGTGATCTTTTTCACCTCCGGCAGCACCGGCAAACCCAAGGGGGTCACCCATTCCCTTCACACCTTGGGCTGGATGTGCAGGTATATCTCCCACTCCATGGGAATTGTTGAAGATGACGTCATGCTTCCTGGCTCTTCCATGTCCCATATGGGGGGCTTTCTCTGGTCTTTCTCGTGCATAGTGGAAGGTGTGAAGCTGATCGTGGCACGGTCCTTTGATGGCGATGAAATGTTGCCGATCTTCCGTGAGTTTAAGCCGACTGTACTTTTCATGATCCCCGCCGCCTTGTTCGAACTGGTGCGGGATCACCATGGGAGCCATGATGACTTCGCGTCAATCCGGCTTTGTATTTCGGGCGGAGATAAAATTTCCAGCGTCCTTGAGCATGAATTTATGGAAAAGGCGGGTATTATTGTCTCTGAAATTTATGGCATGACGGAAATTGGTGTTTCTCATTACAATCAGGATAAATCTCTCGATCATCTGGGATCGGTGGGATCCGTCGCACCCGGATTTGAAGCCATCATCCGCGATGATGACCGCAATGAAGTACCGTTTGATACGCCAGGCCGGGTCTGGGTACGGTCGAATTGCACGACCCTTGGTTATTGGGGCAATAAAGAGGCGACCGAGGAAGCCCGTGATGCCGATGGGTGGTTCGACACCGGTGATATATTGAAGAAAGACGCGGCGGGCTTCTATTGGTTCTGCGGTCGCAAGAAACAGATCATCGTCCATGATGGTTCCAATATCTGTCCGCAGGAAGTGGAGGAAGCACTACAGGGGCATAGTTCTGTCGAGCATGCTGGCGTGGTTGGCGTCCATGATCTGGTGCATGGGGAAAATGTGATCGCCTATATTACCTGGCAGGCAGGGACAGCGGCGGCGACCGCGCCCGAACTCATCGCCCATGCCAAGGCTTTGGTCGGCTATAAAGCGCCTGAGGAAATCGTTGTTCTGGAGGAGATGCCGTTTAATGCGACGGGCAAGGTCGACCGGGTTACCCTCAAACGATATGCCGAGGAGGCACACCGAGTGGATGCCGAGCTGGCCGTTTGACACCATCAAAAATAGCCCGCCGCTATGGCGGGCTATTTTCAATCTTTGAAACGAGGGCTTAAGCCGCGATATTTTCAATAAGCTTGCCTTTGCCGATCTCAATAGTGCGCGGTTTTAGCGCTTCGGGGATTTCCCGGACAAGATCGATATGCAAGAGACCATTTTCCATTTCAGCGCCAACCACCTTAATGGTTTCCGCCAATTCGAAGGTCTGATTGAAAGACCGGCCAGCGATACCGCGATGCAGATATTCCGCATCTTCCTTTTCACTGGCGGATTTACCGGCAATTTTTAAGGAATTCTGGTTGGCCGTGATGTCGATTTCCTCTTCGCTGAACCCGGCAACCGCCATGGTGATCCGGTAATTATCCGTATCTTTCCTGACAATGTTGTAAGGCGGGAAGCCGTTTTCCGTCGATGCCCTTTCAAGGCCGCGGAAAAGCTGTTCAATGCGGTCAAAGCCAACGGTTGAGCGTAAAAGGGGTGAAAAATCATAAGTACGCATTTATATATCCTTCTCAAAGAAGCAATATGGATCTGGTTCGCCAAACTGGCCGAACCTGTTGATATCAGGCCCACTATCGGCGCCTAATAATTAAAATATGGGGTCGAAATCTTCCCGTTCAAGACCTGTGGAGATGGATTATTAACTTTTTCCCGCTATAATCCAGCCTTTATGTACAATACTAGGATAAGGGCGATTTATGGGGACGGATGGGCAGGAAAACACGGGCACGCCGCCAGCAACCATTTTTTTCTCACGCACCTATGATGAGGCGCTGGCGCTGGTCCATGAAGCCCGCTCGTATCTTGCCGGACCGGGGCAGGAGAAGGTGAAAGACCTTTCAACGGGCAGCAGCTTCGAATATGCCACGCAGTCGCTCAGGCTGACCACACGGCTCACCGAAACCATGTCCTGGCTGATGTTTCAGCGCGCCTTGCAAGCCGGAGAAATAACCGCAGAGGAAGCGCAAGCAGAGGATTGTCATATCCAGTATTTTGATGTCTGCCTGCCCGACGAAGGCGACGCAGCGGCGGTGGACCTGCCGGAGGGGCTCATCTCCCTGCTGGAGCGCAGTGAGAGCCTCTATAGGCGCATCGCCCGCCTTGACCAGCGCGGCATTGACGCCTGGCAGAAATATCACTCTTAGGGGCGTGATTTTGCCATGAAAAAAGGCGCTTGAACACGCGCCTGTTTCCGGAGCTTTAAAAGCTCGACTTGTCTTGGGCTTACTTGATGCCGAAGTTTGCGAAACGTTTATTGAATTTCGCCACCTGTCCGTCATCCCGGATATGCGCAGTGCCACCGGTCCAGGCAGGATGCGTTTTCACGTCGATATCGAGTTTCAATCTGTCGCCTTCCGCGCCGTAAGTGGAGCGTGTTTCGAAGGTCGTACCATCAGTCATTTCGACCGTGATCATGTGGTAATCTGGATGTATATCTTTTTTCATGTCGGCTCACCCTTTGGGGGACGCTAAAATCTGCTCAGCGCGCCTTATATTAAAGCTTGGGGCTTAAGGCAAGTAAAGAAGTGCATTTTCGCATTTTTTCTTGCATTCTTGCCGCGGGTCTTTACACCCATGTTCAATAATTTACAGCAAACTGGACGGCGCGCGTGACAGACATCGCAGATATCGACATCGGAACGGACGAGGATAAGAAATCCAAGCAGGTCGTACAACGGCTTTGGCAGTTGTCACGATTCGTCCTGCCGTATCGCCTGCAGATGATTGGAGCCATGATCGCGCTGGTGGTTGCGGCCGGAGTGACATTGCAGATTGGCCAAGAGATCCGAAAGTTGCTGGATGAGGGTTTCTCGGCGGGATCAGATGATCTTGATTCTATTTTTATCGGCCTGATGGGAGTTGTCGCCGCTCTCGCGGTAGCGACCTTTGGGCGTTTTTATCTGGTTTCCTGGATTGGCGAGCGGGTCATTGCCGATATTCGTAAAGCCGTCTTCAATCACGTGCTGACGCTAAATCCGGCATTTTTCGAAATTACCCGAACTGGAGAAGTCCTCTCGCGCCTGACAACGGACACGACGCTTATACAATCCGTGATCGGATCGTCGATCTCCGTAGCTCTTCGGAATTTGCTGCTGTTTATTGGCGGCATTAGCCTACTGATTTACACCAGCCCGGCGCTGGCCGGTATGGTCCTGCTGGTGGTGCCGATTATTATTGTACCGATCATCGTCTTTGGCCGCCAGGTCCGCAAACTCAGCCGGTCAAGTCAGGATAGTGTCGCCGCCGTTAGTGCCTGTGCGGATGAAACTTTGCGCGCCATTCAGACATCGCAGGCCTATACCCATGAAGACTATGACCGCCAGCAATTCGGTGTGGAGGTTGAGACAAGTTTCTCCATCGCCATCCGGCGTATCCGCGCCCGTGCCTGGCTGACGGCGCTGGTGATCCTGCTTATTTTTGGCGCCATTGATTTTGTCCTCTGGAGCGGGGCGACGGATGTGGTCAAAGGCAATATGTCGGCCGGGACGTTAGGCTCTTTTCTCTTCTACGCGGTCATTGTCGCGGGCTCCATGGGGTCACTCAGCGAAGTCTGGGGCGATTTGCAGCGCGCGGCGGGCGCCTCGGAACGGCTGCTGGAGATTTTGGCTGAGAAACCAACCGTGATGATAGCGGAAACACCACTGCCGTTGACAAGCCGTATTGAGAAGAGCCTGCAATTTGATAATGTGAACTTCCACTATCCGTCGCGCCCGAATATGCCCGCCCTGAACGGCGTCTCGCTTGAGATTAACAAAGGGGAGACGGTGGCGCTGGTGGGCCCAAGCGGAGCGGGAAAGACAACCGTTTTTCAGCTTCTCCTGCGCTTTTATGACCCGCAGGCCGGGAAGATCACCATTGACGGTACCAATATCGCCGATGTCGACCCGACGGCGCTACGCTCCCTGATGGGATTGGTGCCGCAGGAGCCGGTGATCTTCGCCGATACCGCCTATGAGAATATCCGCTATGGCCGGCCGGAGGCTTCCGATGAGGACGTGCGCGCCGCCGCCGAGGCTGCCGTTGCCACGGAATTTATTAATGAGATGCCGCAAGGGTTCGACACCGAGTTTGGGGAGCGCGGCATCAAACTCTCTGGCGGTCAGAAGCAGCGCATTGCCATTGCCCGCGCGATTCTCAGGGATCCTGAAATCCTACTGCTCGATGAGGCCACCTCGGCGCTTGATGCAGAAAGCGAGCGGCTGGTGCAGATCGCCCTCGAACATCTCATGAAAAACCGCACCACGTTGGTTATCGCCCATCGGCTGGCAACGGTGCTGAGCGCCGACCGCATTGTCGTGCTCGATAAGGGCGGTGTGGTCACGCAGGGCACCCATGAAGAGCTTATGAAGGAAGGCGGCCTCTATGCGCGCCTTGCTAAGCTGCAGTTCGATACCGGTCGCGACGCGCTCTCGGCCTAAAGGGTTTACCTGTGCAGACTGTCCAGCAGGACGCTCAGGCTATCTTTGACTTTCTGCGTGCTGAAATACTGATCATAGTACTGGCGGGCGGCAATTCCTCGTTTTTCAAGTTCTGACCGGTTCGTATAAAGCTGCGCCATGGCATCGGCAAGCGCCTGCGGATTCCCTGGCGGAATTTGTATCAGGCCATCACTCTGTTCCGGATAAGCAGCGGATTGACGACTGATCACTGGGCGGCCGCAAGCAAGCGACTGATAAACCTTGTTGGGGATGACCCGTGCCGCCTTGTCTGTTGTGCCGAAAATACCCAGCAAAATATCAGCTTTATGGATGCGCGCTGGCAGTTGCGCATAGGGCAGATACTCTTCGAAAGAAATAGCATTCTGTCCGGCAGCCATTGCCTCGCAGGCGCTCTTCTCCGGCCCAGCGCCGAGGAGGGTCCAATGGACAGGAGCGCCGCAAAGTTTTGCCGCTTCGACAATCACATCAGGGGCTTGAAGGCCAATGAAGCTGCCAAAGAACAGGGCTTCCAGCGTGTCATTTTCAGGTGGCGGCGCTGCGGTAAACAGGCTTTCTTCGGCGCTGACCGGAATAACCGCAATTTTCGATGACGGCAGGTCAAAGGTTTGTGCAAAAAAATCAGCATGGCCTGCGGTATCGGCGATTACCTTGTCGGCGGCGGCGAATAATGATTTCTCCCAGGCGAGCAGTTTTGCCGCGTTTGCTGATCCGGGCCCAAATTTTTGGCGTTCGTACACTTGCTTGTCATAAGCTGAAATCAGCGGATCAAAAATCAGCGGTACTTTCCGCGCCCGCGCCCATTTTGCCGCCGCCCTCACATCGCGCTGGCGAAAGGCGGGAAGCCAAACAAGATCAGGGATCGCAAGGCCGCCTAAAATCGCTTGCCAGTTAGCAACAGCGCTGAGGACGGGGTTAAAGTCGATGAGGCGCCAGCCAAGGGCCGTGAAGGCCTGCCTCAGGATACGGTTGCGTGAATAATCCGGATCGAAGCGACCCCACCAGAGAACGGTTTTTTGCCCTTCCGCCATTATCCGTCGTCCAGTTTTAACTCAGCGATCACAGTGTCCAGCGGAAGGGCCGACAAATCATCTTCGCGCAGCACCCGGACTTCACGCCCGCGCGGCCGCGACATGTGAGGATCGGAGGCATGGGAAAACAGCACGATAGAGGTGCAGCCCACAGCGGAAACCAGATGCAGCGGGCCCGTGTCATTACCAATGGCAATGCGGGCCATAGCGCCCAGTGCCGCAATATCTCCAAAGTCCGTTTGTGATGATAGATCAATGGCTTCAGGACATGTTTTAAGAATTCGCGCGATTACATCAGCCTCCGCCGGGCCGCCGATCAGGACGGGGGTCAAGCCGGTGTCAGCCAAATATCGGGCGAGTTCGGCAAAGCGGGTGGCGGGCCAGCGTTTCTCAGGCC
>NVRR01000010.1 GCA_002732675.1 Sneathiella sp.
CATGCCTAGGGAAATTGCGATAAAATAGGAGGCAATTAGAATCCGCACCAGGTTTTGACCCGAGTGATTCAAATGTTCTTGTGGCGCATCGGTGGCAGACATTTGTGGCGTCCTTATTGAACATCATTGGTGAGATTGAAGTGCGGGCAGCGTTTCAAGCAAGGTCGGAAATAGTTTATTCCCAACTTAACCAGAAGAGGCAGCGGCGTTTTTTGTTTGATCATTTCTTGATATTTTTACGTTCGAAACGTGGCAAAATATTGTAATGTTATTGATTTGGAAACAGTTCTTGGCTGGACGTTGTCATTGGTGAAAGACGGGGTACAGTAATGACGCATTCCATATTCTTCGCCCGCGCTTGCGCCGCGTAGGTGGCAATAATATCATCCGCCTCAAACCCCGCCTTTTCAATGGCCGGTACGTTAAAGGCCCGAGTTGCCTCTCTGACCAGTGGAAATTGCGGGATTAAATCATCGGGCGGTGCATCACGGTTGGCTTTATATTCTGGGTAAATTTCGGTACGGAAGGTCTTCCGGCTGGTATCAAAGATAACAGCCAGATGGCTGACCCGGCCATCGGCCTGCGTATCCTGGATCAGTTTGAACAGCATATTGGAAAACCCCAGGACTGCCCCGGTTGGCGTCCCGTCGGAGCGCGTAATGGGACCGCGCCCGCGGATCATTGCGAAATAGGCCCGAAAAATATATCCGGATCCATCCACAAGGTAAATGCGGCTCTTCTGGTCGGGATCACCAGTGACGTCAGCTTCAGTCATACTTCCCTACCTTACTTGCCTAGTGGCCGCCGCCTGCCTTCGCGCAGGCCTTCAAAATATATGTCCGGCCGCAATAGGGGCATTCCACCTGGCCCTTGTCTCCCATACTCAGATAGACACGTGGATGGCCAAGCGCCGCTTTACCACCATCGCAGGCAACTTTCGAATTTTCTACTTCAATTGTCTCAACAGCTTGCATCAACCTGGCCTCACTTCTGTCTTCAAAGGTAATAATTGTCGCTACGGCCATCCGGATTTGTAGCGATGAAATGGAACTCCGGATGATATCGATTGCCCGTCAGGAAGCAACCGAGAAAACAGATCAGCGCATTATTAATTGTCGCCTAAAATAGCCGCTGACGCCGTCCTCGCATCGTCCTGATTGTTGTGATCTCAGGAGTTCTTGTAGTTGGCATGCGGATCTTCATCGCCCATATCCTCTTTTCCACGTTATTCACCATTGTCGTCGCGCCCGTGGCTCTCACCTTCTGGGTTTGAGGGAGAAAGTAAAAACACTTCCTTGTATCGCTGCGAAATATTATCTATGTGTTCGGTATGAATATTACATCCGCCATTCCCCTAGCCTTGGAAGTCCGCGACCTCCGCAAGACGTACCGCTCGAAAGGGAGTACGCCGAACAAGGAAGCCTTGAAAGGCATTAATCTCGACGTGCCACGAGGTGCGTTCTTTGCCCTGCTGGGTCCAAACGGCGCCGGTAAATCAACCTTGATCAATATTATTGCCGGGCTTGTCAATAAAACCAGTGGCCATGTCAGCATCTGCGGTTTTGATACGGAAAGGGATATGCGCGCTGCCAGAAGTGCCGTCGGCGTCGTCCCGCAAGAGCTTAATCTCGACGCTTTTTTCACGCCGCGCGAGGTCATGGAATGCCAGGCCGGCCTTTATGGCGTACCAAAGCGCGAGAGGCGTACAGATGAAATTCTGATAGCCATGGGACTGGAGGACAAGGCCGATGTGTATGCCCGTACCCTGTCAGGCGGTATGCGACGACGGCTGCTTGTGGCGAAGGCCATGGTTCATGCCCCCGCCGTTCTCATTCTGGATGAGCCGACAGCCGGCGTTGATATCGAGTTGCGACAGCAGTTATGGGACTATGTGAAAAAGCTTAACGATCAGGGCACGACCATTATCCTGACGACGCATTACCTGGAGGAAGCGGAGGAGCTCTGCGATACCATTGCCATCATCAATCATGGTGAAGTCGTCGCCTGCGAGCCCACCCAGAGCCTGCTCAGTCGGCTCGATATGAAGAATGTCTGCCTTGTCCTTGGTCAGGACCTAGACGATGTTCCGGAAAATTTAACACGATTCAACGCGACCCTGTCACATGGCCGTCGGCTGAACATTGCCTATCGGCCAAGCGAAACGCAAATGTCCGAGATATTGCAGGCTATCACCGACAGCGGCCTTGATATTGTTGATCTGACCACCGAGGAGCCGGACCTGGAAGATGCCTTTTTACAAATGACATCTGCAAGGTAAGCCCATAAATTACACAATTTCGTAATTTGCATTTCGCCAAGGAGAGGGATATTCTCATCCTCTCCAATTCATCAATTCAAACGAGGACGCCATGACTATTCAACTCGGAGACATTGTTCCAGATTTCACGCAAAAATCCACCGAAGGCGATATCAGCTTTCATGACTGGATCGGCGACAGTTGGGCTATTCTTTTCTCTCATCCCAAAGACTTCACCCCGGTTTGCACAACGGAGCTTGCAGAAGTTGCCCGCCTCAAACCGGAATTTGATAAACGCAAAGTAAAACCGATTGCGCTTAGTGTCGACAGTGTTGAAAGCCATGCGAAGTGGCTCGGTGATATCAAGGAAACTCAGGGCAGTACCGTGAATTTTCCGATCCTCGCCGACGCGGACCGCAAGGTTTCCGACCTCTATGGTATGATCCACCCCAATGCCGATAACACCCTGACGGTGCGCTCAGTCTTTATCATCGATCCTTCCAAGAAATTGCGATTGACGTTGACCTATCCCGCCAGCACTGGACGTAATTTCGACGAAATCCTGCGGGTGATCGACAGCATCCAACTGACCGAGTATCATAAGGTGGCAACCCCCGTGAACTGGCAGGATGGCGATGACTGCGTTATTGTTCCGGCCATTACGGACCCGGAGCAAATGAAGGCGCTTTTCCCTAAAGGCTGGAAAGAATTAAAACCCTATTTGCGGATGACGCCGCAACCCAACAAATAATCCATCAACCTATCCTAATAAAAAAGCCGGACCATCGATGTGTCCGGCTTTTTTATTGGATATTCGTCGGCCACTCATGTCATATTGATGGTTATCAAACAAAAACAGCCATAGTGAGCTTGCAAGAAAAGGCAGCGGGAAATGAACAGCACGTTATATACCGGCGGTGACATTTTTGATGGAACTGGCACTCTTCACAAAAACCATGCAGTGCTCGTCGAAGGCGATACGATTAAGGATACGGGGCCGGCCGAGAAATTCTCCGATTATCAGGGCGAACAGGTAGATACCAGCGGCGGCACCCTGATGCCCGGCATTGCTGATTGCCATGTCCATCTGGTCTATAGGGGGGAGGCAGACCCGCGTAGCAGTATTGAGGGTGTCAATCCGGGGGAGATTACCTTGCGGGTTCTAGAAAATGCGCAGATATCGCTAAAATCCGGGATTACAGCAGTGCGGGACTGTGGCGGTCGTGACTATTTGGAATTCCCAGTACGCGATGCTTGTAACAGCGGCCGCTTTTTTGGCCCTAATATCATGGCATCGGGCAAAATGATCTGCATGACCGGAGGTCACGGGAACAAGAGCGGGCGCATCGCTGATGGCTGCGATGAAGTTGTCAAGGCGGTCCGTGAACAGATTCATGCCGGTAGCGATCTCGTTAAAATCATGGCAACTGGCGGCGTCATGACACCTGGCGTAAACCCCGAGGATGCCCATTATAGCGCCGATGAAATGAAGGCGGGCGTACATGAGGCGAAACGTTTTCATAAAACATCAGCCAGCCATGCACAAGGCGCCGAGGGAATTATGAATGCCGTCTTGGCCGGAATTACGTCGATCGAACATGGTATTTTTATGGATCAACAATGCCTCGATGCCATGATGGAGCGCGGAACCTATCTGGTTCCCACCCTATCTGCCGTGCAGAATATTCTTGCCAATGCCGACAACGGGATTGCTGATTATGTCGTCGAGAAAGCTCGCCGTGTGTTCGAAAAGCATCGCGAAAGCTTCAAGATGTTTTATGCGGCTGGCGGTAAAATCGCTATGGGCACGGATGCAGGTACACCCTTTAACATGCACGGGGAAAATGCCATGGAAATGGCCTTTATGGTGGATTGCGGGATGACCCCGATTGATGCGCTCACCAGCAGTACTTCCGTTGCCCATTCTCTGATGGAACTTGAGAACCGCGGACAAATCAAAACAGATTTCAAGGCCGATATGCTGATTGTTGAGGGCGACCCAACGGTCGATATCCTGATGGCGGCAAGTACAGAAAACCATCGCCTTGTGGTCAAAAATGGCCGCAAAGTCGACTTTGCATAATCTATAGATTATTATTGACGGCGGCGCATAGAAAGGGAGGGAGCAAAAAGTAACGCCTGCCCTAAATGCGGGCAAGATTTATTACCCTAAAGTCGTTGCGCTCATGATGCGGTTGGGTTATAGCAAAGTTTCTACCTCAGCACCCGTAGCTCAGCTGGATAGAGCGCTGCCCTCCGAAGGCAGAGGTCACACGTTCGAATCGTGTCGGGTGCGCCAAATTTCTTTTATACTTCAATATGTTAGTCATACCAGCCTCAACTGTGGTTTGCCTACTGTGCCCGTATTGTGACCTAACTGGTCTAACACTTTTATTGATTGTGACTGAAACTCCGGTGCCAAATGGGCATATCGCTGAACCATCTCTAATGATTTATGACCGGTCATATGCATTACATCATATAATGGCACTCCACCTTGCACAAGACGAGATGCAAATGTATGTCTGAGATCATGAAACCTTACATCATTTAAACCTGCCTTACGTCGTGCATTTTTGAACGATGTTTTGACTGACTTAATGCCCCTACGTTTATAAGTGAACACTGGCCCAAAGTCTTTTGGATCAAGGTTCAGTAAGGTCTGGTATGCTCTCTCACATAAACTGATGTGTCGGTCTGAATAGCCCCTAGATTTATAGACACCTTGTCCCTTACAAATGAGGACAAGGAGAACGACATGGGCAAGCCACGATTTACAGAAGAATTCAGGATTGATGCCATTAGGCAGATTACCGAACGGGGTTATTCTGTAGCGGATGTCTCAAGACGTTTGGGCGTCAGCACGCACTCGCTATACGGCTGGATAAAGCGATATTCAGTTCCTCCCGGCAATGACGCAAAGGGCGATCAGTCTGCTGAGGTAAGACGCCTGAAGCAGGAACTGGTACGGGTCACCGAGGAGCGTGATATCTTAAAAAAGGCCACCGCGTACTTCGCCAGAGATGCAAAATGAGGTACGCGTTTATTGAGGCGCATCGTCCTAATTTTACCATTCGAACTATGTGCCGCATGCTTTGCGTTCATCCCAGTGGGTTTTATGCATGGCTTAAGAAACCATTCAGCAAGCGTGCGATCGAAGATAGTCGCCAAACCAAGCTTATCAAAGATGCCTGGGAAGATAGCGGCAAAGTCTCTGGATACAGAAAGCTGCATGATGATTTGTGCGATCAAGGTGAGGTTTGTTGTCCAAACCGGGCTGCACGTCTTGCCAGACTGGCCGGTATCAAGGCTAAAATTGGTTATAAGCGCCGAATGAGCAAGTATGGTGGCAAGCCCTCTATCGTGGTCAACAACACGCTGGACCGGCAGTTTAATGTCGATATCCCTGATTGCTTTTGGGGCACTGACATCACATACATTAAAACCTACGAAGGGTTTGCTTATCTAGCGGTTGTTATCGATTTGTACTCTCGACGTGTTGTGGGATGGTCCATGCAAAGCCGTCAAACCACTGAACTCGTCATACAGGCATTATTGATGGCTGTATGGCGTAGAAAACCGAAGAGTAAGGTCTTGGTACATTCGGACCAAGGATCACAATTTACGAGCATTGAATGGTCCTCGTTTCTAAGGCATCAAAACTTGGAACACAGCATGAGCAGACGTGGAAACTGCCATGATAACGCTGTTGCGGAGAGCTTCTTCAATCTATTGAAGCGCGAACGCATCCGCCGCAGACTATACAAAACCAGAGAGGAGGCACGTCAGGATGTGTTCGACTACATCGAGATGTTTTACAATCCAAAGCGTAAGCATGTTAGAAATGGCATGTTGTCACCAATCGATTTTGAAAAGCAACAGAAACTGAACCGGCAAGGCGTCTAGAAAACGAGGGGCTATTCAGTCCTTTGTCGGCATTGATCCTCAGCGTACGTGTTTAACCGCTCGTTTCAGGTAGTAATTGTGCCAAATTTGTGACAAATTGGTATTTCGGGAAGATACTTAGAACAGATAAGCCCTCGAAAACATAATGTCTTCAAGGGCTTATGTGGTGCCGCCACCAAGAATCGAACTCGGGACCTGATGATTACAAATCAACTGCTCTACCAACTGAGCTATAGCGGCATAATGCGGGCGCAAGATAGTCGGCTTCTAATGCTTCGACAAGCAAAAAATGAGGCTTCTTTCTTCTTTTTTCTAAGTATCCCTGGATTTCCCAAACACCCTGCGGGTTCAGTGATCGCTGTTTTTCGAATTCCACGGGAGACAGCATCCGTTTTAGGTGCTTGAGTTTTAGAATATAGAATATCTCGATGTAGTGATCACAACCGATCTTGTTCATCTCTATGGCGAGCAATTATCAAGATCTTGAGCGAGGGATAGGCGTGTCTCTCCAGATATCACAGCCATATGGCCATATTGCGAATGCTCGATGCAGAGCATGATATCGTTATCTACGTCCCTAAATGCTGTAATTTGTCCTGAATTTAAGGGAAAATGCAGAAAATGGATAGCTGAGGTTTTTCCGTCTTCCGTCGTTCGCTCTACTTCTTGCTCCGGCACGGCATAGATTTTCTCGCCGCCAACTGACAGATATATTTTTTCCTCTATATGACCGAGCTGTCGCAAGATGAAGTCACGACGGACCGGGTCGTCGATCTCGATCATGAAGGTGGCCACCAGTTCGGCGCCATTGGGAATCAGCGGATTATAGGCTTCCAGCTCATCGCGGGCCTGTTCTTTGCCGCCTTTTTCAATATAGAGCATTTCGTGGATCTGCGCCCACATTGTGTCATAGTTTTCGAAATAAAATGTGGCGTAAGGGCCAACCTGAAGCCGCCGGTTCTTTTTCACCGGAATGAGTTTTTGTTTATGGTCTTTCCGGATTTTCTCATACTCATGGGCTGGCATAAGATCCTCAAGCGTGATCTGTTTTTTTGCGGCTGTGGTCATCTTCTTAGTTCCTAATCAAGTCCGTAGGCTTTGGCCAAAAGTTCAATGGGATGAGATGCGGTTTTGGTGGCTGTTGCCTCAGCGTCCAGAAGTTCCATGCCCTGCATTAAATGTTCGGCAGCCAGGGGGCATTCCGACGCAATATATCCCGTGTTGGCGGCAAGGGCGGTCTTCGCCGCCGGCTTGCCAATTTTTAGGGCGGTCTCATAATTGCCTTTCATAATCCCCCACGAGCCGCCATGGCCCGAGCAGCGCTCGACAATTGCAACGCGGGTCTTCGGGATCAGGCGCAGCATCTCAGCGCCCTTCGCGCCCATATTCTGGGCTCGGGCATGACAGGCAAGATGCATGGATATAGTGTCGCCGAGTGGCTCCATTTCCTGGACAACGCCCTCATTCTTTGCGATGTCTACTACGTACTCGGCAACGTCGAAGGTCGCCTCGGAAAGCTTCTTGACCAGCGGATCATTTGGGGCAAGCAAGGGCCATTCGAATTTTAGCATCAGTGCACAGGAAGAGACGAGCGCAATGACGTCATAGCCCTTGTCAATCCAGCTGCTGAGCTCGGTCGACACATGCTTGGCATTTTTCACAACGCCTGCGAGGTCGCCCTGTTCCATCAAGGGCATACCACAACAACCAGGATAGACGACTTCCGTCTCCACACCGTTCTTGGCCAGCACCTTGCGGGTTGCCTCGCCGATATTGGGTTTGTTGTAATTGCCGAAACAGGTGGCATAGATGACGGCTTTGCGGCCATAAGCAGGCGCGGCTTCGTTAATTTTCAGCGGGGTTTCGGCGGCACGTTTTTCCAGGCTTTTCGACTGGTATTCTGGCAGTGCAGCATGTTTGTCGATGCCGAGAGTCGCTTGCATAATGCCGCGTGTCAATACGTTTGACCTGTCCGTTGCCCAATTGGCAAGCGGCGCGACGGGTGCTGCCAACTTGCCGTTTCGATCGGTTTTGGAAAGCTCGCGGGTGATAAATTTGTCCTTGCCATTATGCTTCTCGATGGCACGGTAGCGCAGCATTAGATGGGGGAAATCCAAGTTGAACTCATGCGGCGGGACATACGGGCATTTTGTCATAAAGCACATATCGCAGAGTGTGCAGGCATCAACGATGGGCTTGAAATCATCGGAGGAAACAGCATCAAGCTCCTCTGTTTCGGAATCATCAATCAGATCAAATAGCTTGGGGAAGGAATCGCATAAATTAAAGCAGCGTCGACAGCCATGGCAGACATCAAAGACTCGCCGGAGTTCTTCGTCCAGCTTCTCTTCGTTATAGAAATCCGGATTTTCCCAGTCGATGATATGCCGGGTGGGAGCGTCAAGACTACCTTCTTGCATGCCGGTCTCCTGATTATGGGTGAGGGGTCAAGTGGGGCGGCGAACACAAATCGTCTGCCGCCCCTCAATCTATTCGGCGCTAGGCCGCTATTAGATCAATCGTTGAGGCTGTCGAAAGCTTTCTGGAAGCGTCCTGCGTGGCTTTTTTCGGCTTTCGCAAGGGTCTCAAACCAATCGGCAATTTCGTCGTGACCTTCTTCGCGCGCGGTTTTCGCCATACCCGGATACATGTCGGTATATTCATGGGTTTCGCCGGCGATAGAGGCCAGAAGATTATTTTCGGTTCCACCGATGGGCAGACCCGTTGCCGGATCACCGGTTTCTTCAAGATATTCCAGATGGCCGTGGGCATGACCGGTTTCACCTTCCGCTGTTGAGCGGAAAACGGCAGCAACATCGTTATAACCTTCAACATCGGCTTTTTGCGCGAAATAGAGGTAACGACGGTTGGCCTGTGATTCACCCGCAAAGGCATCTTTCAAATTTTTTTCGGTTTTGCTTCCCGCTATAGACATAAAGTCCTCCTGAAATTAATGGTGGGCAGGCTGTTCAAGGTCGAACAGAATTACGTCCAGACTATAGTCTTGCCAAAAAAGGCTGTCAATAGATTAGAATTCTTCTAAAAAAGAATTTCGGAAATGACCTTCCGAAGTTTCAGCGACGGGGTGTTGTCACCCGGACGATAACGTCAACACTGCTGATTTCTGTTCCTTCAGGCAGGGACGGGATATTCTGGACGCTAAGAGCGCCTTTTGGAATATCTTCAAGCGCACCTGTTTGTTCGTGGAAGAAATGATGATGCGGCGTGACATTGGTGTCAAAATACGAGCGGCTGCTATCCACCACGACTTCGCGTAGCAGGCCAGCGGACGTGAACTGATGCAGGTTATTGTAGATGGTCGCCAGCGATACGGAGACACCGGTCTCCATGACTTCACTATGGAGCCTCTCCGCCGTGACATGGCGATTGCCATGTGCATAGAGGAGTTCAGCCAGCGCCAGTCGTTGCCTGGTTGGGCGCAGGCGAGCATCTCTGATTTTTTTCTCCAGGTCGGCGGAATTAAGCGACATAATATGGCGGTACTTCACAGTTTTCGCCGCACAAACTGAACGACGTTGCCCTCTTTATATAGTATATTTTATAATAATTCAAATATGCAATAAAGAGCGGGTTTGCGACGGGCTATTTACCTGTTGCAATTCGGTCAATCAACTGCTTGACGGTCGGGATGAACCCGTTGGCATAAAAGGGGTCATCGGCAAACCGATAAGCGCCGTGGCCTGCAAACATCAGGTTGTTTTCAATGTTTGCCTCAGAATGGATAACGTCCTGAAGGGTTTTCTGGATACAGAAACTGCGCGGATCGGCTTTGCGGCCCGTATTGCCTTTTTCACCTTCAGCCCAATTGGAAAACTTGCAATGTGATAGGCAGCCCATGCAGTCAATCTGGTCTTTGCGGATTTCCTTCATTTTATCAGAGTCGACAAAGATCAGTGTGGAATCAGGTGTTTTTAATGTTTCCGTATGGCCCTGCGCCATCCAGGCTTCGGCCCGTTGCTTATCTGCAGCCGTCAGGAAAACTTCGCGTTTGCGGGCACCAATCCCAAAGGCCGTATCATGGGCCCCAATGGGTTCGTTAGAAAAAGCTACCTGGCGCTCTGACCGGGCCTTTAGCTCGCCCAGGAAATCATTACGCACAGCAGATGACCAGAAACCAGTCGGGCTGAATTTATTCAGGAAAACGTCGCCCTTTTTAAGCGACCCGAGTTTCATCTTCCAGGCATCGGAAATTGGGCTTTCCTTCGTCAGCAGTGGTCGTGTTCCGAACTGGAACGAGATAGGTCCGATTTCCGGATTATCCAGCCAATGCTCCCACTCGTCGATATGCCAGACGCCGCCAGCCGTGATAATAGGCACATTATTCAAACCAATTTCATTCATCAGCTTGCGCAGTTCGGCAACGCGTGGATAAGGGTCTTCGGGAACCATCGGATCTTCGGAGTTTGTCAGGCCATTATGACCGCCAGCCAACCACGGGTCTTCATAGACAACGCCGCCGAGCCAGTCAGAAAATTTATGATAGGCCCGTTTCCACAACGCGCGAAAGGCGCGGGACGATGAAATAATAGGGTAATAGTGAATTTTATAGTCGGCAGCGATCTGGGCAATACGATACGGCATGCCGGCGCCGCAGGTAATGCCATGGATCAGGCCTTTCGTGCCTTCAAGGACACCGTGAAGGATACGCTCCGCGCCGCCCATTTCCCACAGGACATTCATGTGTATGCGACCTTCGCCGCCAGACAGCTCGTGAGCGACCTGAGCTTGCGCAATGCCGCCCTGAATACCATAGGCTACCAGTTCATCGTGACGGTCCCGTCTGGTGCGACCATGATAGACTTGCGGGATAATATTGCCGTCGTCGTCAAAACTGTCCGCGTTCACGCCGGAGAATGTTGCGATTCCGCCAGCGGCTGCCCAAGCGCCTGAACTTTGCCCGGAGGAGACCGCAATGCCCTTCCCACCTTCAATCAAGGGAAGGACTTCTTTGCCGGACATCAAGATAGAATTTAACGACTTCACGGAATATTTCCTATTGTTACATACTTACCCACATAACATTTAGAGCAGTCGGTCGCGCGCATCAAGTGGCATCTGTTGTTATGGGCGAGGGCCAAACCAGCATTTCCCCGCCCATAACCGTATTTTCTAACTGTATCAGAAAAAGGTTAAGTTTCTTCCGTGGCTTTCGGCTCTTCCGTGCCGACTGCTTTGATGGATAGCCGGACTTTGCCGCGGCCATCAATTTCCAGCACTTTGACGCGAACTTCATCGCCTTCATTGACGACATCCGTCACTTTACCAACCCGCTGCGCGGCCAGTTCGGAGATATGAACAAGACCGTCGCGGCTTCCGAAGAAATTAACGAAGGCACCAAAATCAACGACTTTCACGACCTTGCCGGTATAGATAACGCCAACTTCAGGGTCATCGACAATGGACTTGATCCAGTTGATGGCGGCCTCAGCGCTTTCTGTGGTGGTCGCGGCGACTTTGACGGTTCCGTCATCATCGATATCGATCTTTGCACCGGTTACTTCGCAGATTTCGCGAATAACCTTACCGCCGGTTCCGATGATGTCGCGGATCTTATCTTTCTTGACCTGCAACTGAGTGATCCGTGGGGCGCCATCGCGGACGCCGTCACGGGCAGAATCAATCGCTTTCGCCATTTCACCAAGAATATGCAGACGGCCTTCTGTGGCTTGCGCCAGGGCAATCTTCATAATCTCTTCAGTGATACCGGAGATTTTGATATCCATCTGCAGGGACGTAATCCCTTCGCTGGTACCGGCCACCTTGAAATCCATATCGCCAAGGTGATCTTCATCGCCAAGGATATCGGAAAGAACGGCAAACTCGCCGCTTTCTTCCAGGATCAGACCCATGGCAATACCGGCAA
>NVRR01000011.1 GCA_002732675.1 Sneathiella sp.
GGCGATTTGCACCA
Source organism: Sneathiella sp. (assembly GCA_002732675.1). Taxonomy (GTDB): domain Bacteria; phylum Pseudomonadota; class Alphaproteobacteria; order Sneathiellales; family Sneathiellaceae; genus Sneathiella. The sequence continues at coordinate 15 of NVRR01000011.1, forward strand.
TCGCCCCCGGTTCCGGATCGTGAAATTCCCGGATCAACCGTTCGCTGTCGGCAAGAATAACGTCTTCAGACTGCACCGTCGATTGCGGCGGAAGCCCGCCCTGATCAACGCCAAGGCTCATGGAGCCGCGGGTCAGGTGAGCCCGGACACCAAGGGCATTTACCTGTTCGACCTGAATATCAATGGCATGGCTAAGTGCCTTCGGAAACAGATAGTGATGATCGGCAATGGTGGTGCAGCCCGATAGTAAAGATTCTGCAAGTGCAAGTTTGGAGGCGACCGCCATCATCTCCGGGTTAAGCTCTGCCCAGATGGGATAGAGAGATTGCAGCCAGGGAAACAAGGGTTTGTTAAGCGCCACCGGGCACGCCCGCGTCAGGGTCTGATAGAAGTGATGATGCGTATTGATCAACCCGGGAAGAACGACATGATCACTTGCATCAAAGACATTGATGTCACTTTCTTCGACCGTCACTGGTGCCCGTCCAGTGGGCACGCATTCGATAATTTGCGACCCGCGAATGACAATGCCGCCGCCTGCGTTATTTGCAAGACAAGCCAGCGGGTTTTTTATCCAGGTAGATTTTGGCAAGGAAACCTCAACGTTTCATTCTTTTGAAAACAATATCTTATATTTTTACGTTGTTGCGAGATTTTATTTACAGCATTAATGTGACCGGGTTCCAGATCCGGATTGCTCAAATACGAACTGCCGACATAATCTGGACTAATGAAGATTTCCCGCACGGGGAATTATGAGTATGAATTAGACAAATTGACAATGCAAAACCTTGATAATATAGAACTTTCTTCGAGTCTTGAGCTGGCAGAGCGACTTGAACTYGCCGCTAAATGYTCCTGGCGGGTGTTTCAGTCCGGGGAGCAGATTCTGGAGCGGTCGACCACAAGCCGCGACGTCTTCTTTGTCGCTGAGGGAAGCGTCAATATCGTCAATTTCGGGGTTTCCGGCCGGGAAGTGGCCTATGCAAGCATTGAGGAGGGGCAGTATTTTGGCGAATTATCCGCCATCGACGGGCGCCCGCGTTCGGCCAATGTCATCGCCCGGTCCAAATGTTTGCTGGCCTCCTTAAACCCAGATCATTTTAAAGATGTTTTAATGCAGCATCCTGAGATCATGATGGCGGTGCTGGAGCGATTGGCGCGGGTCATTCGCATCAATGATGACCGTATTCTGGATTTGTCGACCATGGGCGCTGTTCAGCGGGTCTGTCAGGAAATCCTGCGGATGGCGGAGCCTGACCCGGTGACACCTAATTCCTGGCTGATTTACCCAATGCCAACGCAAAGTGTGATCGCCAGTCGGGTTTCGACAACACGTGAGACCGTGGCCCGTGTGCTCGGGCAGCTTACCCAGGACGGCATGGTTCTGAAAAAGGGCAAAAGCCTTTATCTGAAAAATCGCGACGGTATTGAAGAATATATCAAAACTCTGACCATGACGTCCGGACAAGGCGGGCGCTAAGGTAATCGGTATAAATGCGGGATCTATAAGTGCAGGACGTCTGTTTCGGTCGTGTTGATGGTCACCGATTTTATTAGGGTCCAGACATCTGATCCCGTCCGCAGGTTCATTTTCTCAAATGATTTGCGGGTAATCCGCGCCGTCAGCAGGAAGCCGACATCAATCAATAATTCTTCCATACCAGATTTGCCGGATCGATGATCCACCACTTTACCTTTAAACCGGTTGAGGATGGAAACATCCTTCGGTTCAGAAGAGGCAAGGGCGACGTCGCGGGCTCTGATCCGAATTCTGAGATGCCCACCTATTTCATGATGGCAGGCCGGGATGAAAAAAGCCCCTCCTGCCGTTTCAAGCTCTGACAGATGATATCCGCGGTCATGGCCGACGACTTTGGCATCGATAATGGAACCAGCGTCATCTCCGCCAGTATAGGGAAACAGCTCCAGTCGATTGAGCAGATCTGAAATTGGCCCCGCCGCTTTTACCTGACCCCTGTCCATCAGCACAAGGTTATCGGCAAGCTGCGTAATCTCGGCCAAAGAATGGGATATATAGATAATCGTCAGGCCAAATTCGCCTTTCAGGCGCTTGATCAACGGCATAATGTCCTGCTTGCGGGCCGTATCAAGGCTGGAAAGCGGCTCATCCATGATCAGAACATTTGGCTTGGACATCAATGCCCGGCCAATGGCAACCCTTTGCTTTTCCCCGAGCGACAAGGTATGCGGTCGCCGATCGAGCAGGGCCGCCAACCCCAAAAGATCCGTTACCGCATCGAATGTAATGGGATGATCCCGCGATGGATTTCGGGAAGCTCCATAAAGAAGGTTTCCGCGTACAGAATAATGGGGAAAAAGCCGATGCTCCTGAAACACGAAGCCAATATCTCTTTTATGGGGCGGGACATTAATGTTGCGATTGTCGTCATAGAGAATGTGATCATCTATCCGGATATGACCGGTGTCCGGCGTCTCCAACCCGGCGAGAATTTTTGCAACCGTGGTTTTCCCTGCGCCTGATGGGCCAAAAATGGCGGTTAATCCGGCCGCCGCCGTAAAAGACGCATCAAGTTGGAAATCGCCCAGGGATTTATGGATATCAACGTCTAGCATCAGGCCCGGCTTCCCGTATTCCTGAGTGCGCGATGCGCCAGCCATTCTGAAAAGGCGATCGCAACAAAGGCGATCAGGGCGGATAATATGACCAGTTTAATCACAGCATCGCTGCTGCCGGGGACTTGTAGCAGTGAATAAATCGCCAGCGGTAAAGTCTGGGTTTCTCCGGGAATATTGGCGACGAACGTAATTGTCGCGCCGAATTCTCCGAGTGCCCGGGCGAACCCCAATGTTGCACCTGCAAGGATACCGGGCAGGATAAGTGGCAACGTAATAGTTAGAAAGACACGCCACGGTGGTTTGCCGAGGGTGAGCGCCGCCACCTCAAGATTTTGATCGACGGCTTCGATCGCATGTCGGATCGCACGGACAATGAGCGGGAAAGCCATAACTGCCGTTGCCACGACGACGCCCTTCCAGTTAAAAATAAGCGAAATACCGAAGCTATCGTAAAGCCAGCTGCCGATCATACCGCGCTTGCCCAGGGTCACTAAAAGCAGGTAGCCGACGACAACGGGCGGCAGGACAAGAGGGAGGTGAATGACGACATTGAGGATGGTCTTCCCATAAAACTCACGGCGGGCGAGCAGCCAGCCCATAAAAATCGCGGGCAGGAGGGAAACAGCCACACACCAGATTGCGACTTTGAGGGAGAGGAGAATAACTCCAAATTCCGCATCGGATAAGCTCATGCGCCGTCCGTTGGCTTTCCATACATCTCTTCGGGCGAGATTTCGATGTCGCTGATAATCTTTGCTTCCCGCCCTAAAAGCGACGTGAAGAAGCAGTTATGCCGCCCTGTATGACACGCAACCCCCTTCTGATCGACCAGCAGCAGTATTGTATCGCCATCACAGTCAATTCTGAAATCCACTATTTTCTGGGTATGCCCCGAGCTTTCCCCTTTGCGCCAAAGGGACTGGCGGGACCGGGACCAGTAACAAACCGCACCAGTATCCAGAGTTTCGAGAATGGCTTCCCTGTTCATCCAGGCCATCATGAGAACCTCGCCGGTGTCATGCTGTTGTGCAATGGCGGGAACCAACCCTGCAGCATCGAATGAGATCTGGGTCATAAAATCCGTGTTCATTCGTCAATCCTAAATTTCATAAATCTAATTAAATGGATGGGAATCAAACTGTTAACCGTAATCGTTAGTATGGGGCATCAAACTTGATTCGCAAAATTATCACTATTTAGTTGAATTTAGCCTCTTGAAGCCGGCCCCAAGATCAGCAATTAGATCGTCGACAGCCTCCAATCCGATATGAAGGCGGATAAGCGGATTGCTATTATCCCACGTTGTCGCAGTGCGATAGGTAGATGGGTCCGCGAAGATAATCAGGCTTTCATATCCCCCCCAGGAATATCCGATACCGAACAGTTCCAGATGGTCCATAAACGCGGCAATGGCGGCTTCCGAAACGGCGTTGAGGCGAAAGGAAAAAAGTCCGGATGCACCGAGGAAATCGCGCTTCCAAATGGCATGGCCCGGATGGTCGGGCAGGGCAGGATGCAGAACGGAATGGACTTCGGGACGACCCGTCAGCCACTCCGCGACGGCAATGCCGTTTGCCATATGCTGCTGCAGGCGTACGGATAAGGTACGGATGCCGCGCTGGGCAAGATAGATATCATCGGGTCCGGCTGTTTGCCCCATCAAATTGGCGCCGGCTTGCAAAGTTGGCCAGCATTCCTTGGTGGTTGTGACGGTACCAATCATGACATCGGAATGGCCGACAATATATTTTGTTCCGGCCTGAATAGAGACATCAACGCCATGCTCAAACGGCTTGAAAAAGAGGGGAGAGGCCCAGGTATTGTCCATCATGACAATGGCGCCCCCGGTATGCGCAACCTCTGCGATCGTAGGGATATCCTGCATTTCGAAGGTCTGAGACCCCGGCGCCTCTACATAAACGATGACTGTATTGGCTTGCATGAGTTCTTTGATACCGCTGCCAATCAGCGGATAGTAATAAGTGACGTCAACGCCGAATCGCTTCAGGATTTTATCACAAAAATTACGGCTCGGTCCGTAGACGCTGTCGGTCATCAGAATGTGATCACCGGATTTTACAAAGGCCAGCATGGCCTGGGAACAGGCGGCGAGGCCGGAGGGGAAAACCTGGGTACGGTAGCCACCCTCAACCGCGGCAACGGCATCTTCGAGGGACCAGCTAGTCGGCGTTCCAATTCGGCCGTAGGAGACAACGCGCTCTCCCGCCGCTCGCGCCGCCTGTGATTTGCGTAAAGCCTCCAGCGACTGATGCAGAATGGTGGACGCATGATAAACAGGCGGGTTTACAATTCCGAAATTTGCATCCGGATCGCGGCCGATGACCACCAGCTTTGTTTCATCTTTCATTGATTTACGACCTGCCTTTTCATGACCATTGACATCTGTTCAATATAGGAAGGTTGGAGAAGTTGGAAGAATAAATGTTTGTGCCGTCAAATCTGCCAATAAGTAAATAATTTGCAATTACAATAAATTTTTACGTTGACCTGTGAAACAAAAATATTATCGTAATTGTTGAAGAAAGTCATGGAACATAACAATGATTTTCAGTCAGTACGACTTAAGTGCCCAAAATAATAAGGGCACGGGGATAAGTGCCCGCAAATAAGGGCGCGTACCGAAAAAGTAAATGACTAAAAAATAGACAGGGAGATTATTGATGAAAAAAGCGACCTTTATTGCTGTGGCAGCCACAGCAACCCTCATGGCGACAGCGGTTTCCGCTACGACGCTGGAGGATGTGAAGGCAAAGGGCTATATCCAATGTGGTGTGACCACGGGTCTTGCCGGATTTGCCGCTCCGAATAACGACGGTAAATGGGAAGGCTTTGATGTTGATTACTGCCGGGCCATGGCCGCTGCGATTTTTGCCGATCCAGATAAGGTAAAATACACACCAACGACTGCAAAAGAGCGCTTTACGGCGTTGCAATCTGGTGAAATTGATGTGCTGGCACGGAACACGACATGGACATTGAGCCGGGACGTTAATCTCGGATTTACGTTCATTGGTGTGAACTACTATGACGGCCAGGGCTTTATGGTCAAAAAATCACTCGGCGTTAAATCCGCTCTGGAACTTGATGGTGCTCGCGTTTGCATTCAGTCAGGGACAACAACGGAACTTAACCTTGCAGATTATTTTACTGCCAATGGTATGGATTTTGACCCCGTCTTGTTCGACACAGCCGACGAAGTACGTGAAGCCTATCTGCAAGACACCTGCGATGTGTACACAACGGATCAATCTGGTCTGTATGCACAGCGCTCTGTGATTCCTGATCCTGAAGCTCATATTGTTCTGCCGGAAATTATTTCCAAAGAGCCTCTTGGCCCGTTGGTCCGCCACGGCGACAACCAGTGGGGTGATATTGCCCGCTGGACATTGAATGCGATGATTGCAGGTGAAGAACATAATATTTCATCCGCCAATGTGGATGATCTGAAAGCAAATACCAAAAATCCAGGTATTGCCCGTATTCTCGGCACGTCCGGTGATCTTGGCGAGCAGCTTGGCCTGAGTAATGACTGGGCTTTCAATATTTACAAGATGGTTGGTAACTACGGGGAAAGCTTCGCCAAAAATCTCGGCGAAGGCACACCTTTGAATATTGCCCGCGGCTTGAACGCTCAGTGGAACAATGGGGGTATCCTTTACTCTGCACCAATGCGTTAAGCGAGATTAGCTTTTGACGAAAAGAGTGTATGCCCCTCACCGGACATGCACTCTTTTTGCTTTTTACTAGCTTTTTCGTATAACGTTTTGGGGAGGAGACTCTTATGACCACTGATGTACAGGGTCTAGGAGCGGGAGATAGTAAGTTACGAGATCCGAGAGTTCGGGCTATCATCTACCAAATTCTCGTTATCGTTCTATTTGTCGCTTTTGTTGCCTATGTTGGCAATAACACAGCAGATAACCTTGATAAGCGCGGCATTGCAACCGGCTTAGGGTTTTTACAACAGCCTTCGGGTTTCGGCATCGGCATCGTCTTGTTGATGGACTATAGCAGCCAAACATCCACACATTTTGACGTTTTGCTGATTGGTATTATCAATACACTGGCTGTCTCAATTGCAGGTATTTTCTTTGCAACATTGATCGGATTTACTTTCGGTGTCTTGCGCTTATCCAAGAACTGGGTCGTGAGCCGAATTGCCTATGTCTATATTGAAGTCGTCAGAAATATCCCGCTGCTGGTGCAGTTGTTATTCTGGTATTTCGCCGTATGGGGAACGTTGCCGCTCTGGAAAGAAAGTTTCCAGATAGGCGATAATTTCTATGTAAATAATCGAGGGATCAATTTCCCGAGTATTATCCCAACGGATGGTTTCTGGTTGATACCGGTTGGCCTTCTCGCGGCCATTGCGCTTTCAGTTGTTGTCTCCAAATGGGCACGGAAGCGTCAGGATCTAACAGGACAGCCTTTTCCAGTTTTCTGGGCAAGCGTCGGAATGATTGTCATCCTCCCGTTGATTGCTGCGATTATCATGGGGCTCCCTTTTAACATTGACTATCCAACTGTAGCTCGTTTCGGCCTTCGAGGCGGATGGGTATTAGAGCCGGAATTTCTGGCATTGCTTACTGGCCTTTGCGTTTATACGGGTGCCTTCATCGCTGAAATTGTGCGTTCAGGTATCAATTCTGTGAGCCATGGTCAGACGGAGGCGGCTCATTCTTTGGGCATTGCTCCTGGGTTGACGACACGACTGGTCGTGCTACCGCAGGCGCTTCGCGTTATTGTCCCACCACTGACAAGTCAATATCTGAACCTCTTGAAGAACTCTTCCCTGGCAACTGCCATCGGCTATGCTGACATTACAGCGATTTTTGCCGGGACGACCCTGAACCAGACTGGTCAGGCCATTGAAGTGATTGCAATAACCATGCTGTTCTATCTATCGATCAGCCTGATTATTTCCATGTTCATGAACTGGTACAACAAACGTATCTCATTGGTGGAGAGGTAAGATGGCAATTGTAAAAACGGAACGTCATCCCGATATGCCGCCACCGACTTCCGAGGCGGGGGTAATTGGCTGGATAAAGAATAATTTAGTTTCAAGTCCGCTCAATGTTGTATTGACGGTTATTTCAATCTATGTGGTTTGGATCGCTGCCAGTAATCTGATTAGTTACGCCTTTATCAATGCAAATTTTGCCGGGGATTCTCGTGCGGACTGCACGGGTACAGGTGCATGCTGGGTTTTTATCAAGGTCCGGTTCGGTCAGATTATGTATGGCTTCTATCCCGTTGACGAAAGATGGCGGGTCGATGTTGGCTATATCCTAGGTGCGATAGGAATTTTCGGTATCCTATCCGACTGGGTCAAGAACAAGAAATGGCCGGCGCTCTATATGTTCGCTGTCTATCCGATAATTTGTTTCTTCCTGTTTTCTGGAGGTTATTTCGGCCTTACTGTCGTCGATACTTCGGAATGGGGAGGCTTGTTCCTGACGTTGGTTTTGGCCTCAGTGTCAATCTTTGTGGCGTTGCCGCTGGGGATTGTTCTGGCGCTGGGTCGACGCTCGGAAATGCCGGTTGTCCGAATGCTCTGTGTTGGCTTTATCGAGCTGATCCGCGGCGTGCCATTGATTACCGTTTTGTTCATGTCGTCTGTGATGTTGCCGTTATTCCTGCCCGAGGGCATGAATTTCGATAAACTTGTCCGGGCTCTGGTGGGGATGTCACTGTTCTCGGCCGCTTATATGGCGGAAGTGGTGCGTGGCGGTCTGCAGGCGATCCCGAAAGGACAGATGGAGGCCGCTAATTCGCTCGGCCTTGGTTTTTGGCAAGCCGTGGGGCTGATTGTTCTACCTCAGGCACTCAAAATATCCATTCCATCCATTGTGAACACCTTTATCGGTCTGTTTAAAGACACGACACTGGTTTTGATCATTGGTCTTTTGGATCTTTTGAGCATCGTTAAAGCCGGCACTACGGATAAGGAATGGCTCGGAATGGCGACGGAGGGGTATGTCTTCGTTGCCGCGACTTTCTGGGTCTTCTGTTTCAGTATGTCACGTTATAGCATCTGGTTGGAGAACAAGCTCCATACCGGTCATAAAAGATAGGGAGGCAGAGATATGAGTGAAGCTGCCAATACTCAAGCGGAAGAAGATATCGCGATCCAGCTGATCGGGATGCATAAATGGTATGGAGACTTCCATGTCCTGAAAGATATCAACCTGAGTGTTGCACGGGGTGAGAAAATTGTTGTTTGCGGGCCGTCAGGCTCCGGTAAATCAACAATGATCCGCTGCATCAACCGACTGGAAGAGCATCAGCAGGGACAGATCATCGTCGATGGGATCGAACTGACCAATGATGTGAAGAAGATTGACGAAATCCGCCGTGAAGTCGGAATGGTCTTCCAGCATTTCAATTTGTTCCCGCATCTGACGGTTTTGGAAAACTGCACCTTGGCGCCGATTTGGGTTCGTAAAACACCCAAGGAAGAAGCGGAGGCCATCGCCATGAAGTTCCTGGAACGGGTGAAGATCCCGGAACAGGCGCTTAAATATCCGGGGCAGCTATCCGGCGGTCAGCAACAGCGTGTGGCCATTGCTCGCTCGCTCTGCATGAACCCCCGGATCATGCTGTTTGATGAGCCGACATCGGCGCTTGATCCGGAAATGATCTCGGAAGTTCTGGATACCATGATCAGCCTTGCCGAAGAAGGCATGACCATGATCTGCGTGACCCATGAAATGGGCTTTGCGAAGACCGTGGCCGACCGGGTTATGTTCATGGATGCGGGGGAGATTATCGAGCAGGCCCCGCCGCAGGAATTCTTCGACAATCCGCAAAGCGATCGGACGAAGCTCTTCCTCAGCCAGATATTGCATAACGCTTAGGCGATATTTTAGGAGAAAAGCCCGGTGATAAATCATCGGGCTTTTTTTTTAGTCGAAAGAATGTCGCACTATCTTATTGAGTAAATTTTTTCCATATTTTACGTATGCTCGTTAGTTTTTTGCTGAGGATCTTAAGGCTATGAAATTATCTAAATTCCTAATTATTATTGCATTGCTTCAGTTGGGGGCAGCCTGTTCGGACAAATACAGGGTGGATGCGATTGACCCACCGGCAGTGAATATTTCGGCGAAAAGTTCGTATTATGTCATGTTGGCCGAAAATGGCCGACTTGGCCAAACCCACTACGAGCAATCGGGGAAAATGGTAAGCACGTTGATAACTGCCGAGCTGGAAGCTCGTGGCGCCACGACGACGACTGCATCTGCGGTCGAAACTCTCAGCCAGGCAACGGAAAAATCAAAGTCTTTGGGCATCGAGTATATTTTTCAGCCGAAAATATTACATTGGGAAGATCGTGCGACTGAATGGAGCAGTCGGCCGGATCGCATTACAATGGCGTATAAAATATTTAGTGTCCCCACTGGGGAATTGGTCGCTTCTACAACAGTCAGCGCAAGTAGCAAATGGGCAACTTTCGGTGGCGATCATCCGCAGGATCTCGTTCCAAAAACCGTATCAGATTTCATGAATACTGTTGCGAACTAGCTGCCGGCTTTCAGCTGTTTCCAGTATTTGGTATTGAGCTTGCCGATCAGGCGGTCATGCCAGCTGCCGAGGCATTGGCGGAAGGTGAGGCGGCCCGCCCTCGTGCGGTTGTAGCATTCCTCGATCACCGCATTGGCGTTGTCTTTGGCCGGGGAAGAAAACCCCGAGTTTGCAGTGATGCCGTCATAAGCTGCTTTTACAGATGCGCGCTCGTCATCGGTCGCCCGACCGCGCCAGGGGAGACGGTTGATGGTCTGATTGAGCAGCTCCGCCGCGTTGCGCTTTTGCGTATCCTCATCAATCATGGTGCGGGCCAATTGCCGGTAGGGTCCAGTTGCGATTTCGATATCAGCATCGGTTTGCGGATTAACATCATTGGCAATCGGTAGCGGCACAACGGAGATATTCTTTGGCACTGAAATTTGTAATGACATGGGCCCATATTTTTTAAGGGCAACTTCGCGGAATCCAACCTTAATGGCATTGTGGCCGCGGACGGATTCGATTTTGATATCAAGGTGGGAAAGGGTAATTTTCTGACCCCCATTGGTCGTGCCGATCAGCTCAAATCGGTTGTCGCCATGGACATAGTAGGCGGTCCCGACAGTTGGTGAGGCGCGATGTTCCTGAAGACAGATGGCGCTGAGTTCAACGCTACAAAGGCCGCCTTCACAGGTTATAGGCACCGCAAGGTCCGTTGATGCAATGGCCATAATTTGTGGGGCACTGGCTGTAGAGACGGCAAACAAGGGCGATAAAGCGATGGAAAATGCAATGGTACGGATGATTTTTTGGCCGAAAAGGGGACTTTTCATTATGATCACTCCGATTACGGGCGAACTTTCGCCTTTATATCAGAATAAAATCATACGCGATGCAGGTCAAGGAAAGAGCGGGCCTATTACGAAATGTGATAATGCGAGCCACTAACAGGATTCAATGGGAAGAATTTCAAATTCCTGCTGCCGAAGGGGCTGAAAACCAAAGCGCTGATAAAGGGGGAGGGCCTTGGGGTGGTCGAGCGTACAGGTGTTGACCGTTAGCCGGGTGGGTTCCTTCAACCAGGCTTCTTCAATGGCCCAGTCCAGCAAATAGGGGCCGAGCTTCATCCCGATAAATTCCGGCATAAAGCCAAAATATGCGAGATCAACGACATCCGGCAGGCTCGCGGTATTCAGTTCGGCAAATCCCGCTGGAACGCCCCGGATATAGAGCACATAGATTTCCGTCGACGGGCTGCTGATAATGTCGTTCAAGTCGGCATCTGAAATTTTCTTGCGATCTGTCCAGCCCCAGTCACGCCCAACGGCATCATAAAGATAACGATAAAAGGAAATCGTCGGGTTCTCGGCCCGGATGATGGCATGTGGCGCGGAAGGTGCCGTCAGGGAGCTGTGGGACGGCCGCGCATCCATCTGCAAATAGGTAATGGTTATCGGCCAGTTCCCTGAGGGAGTTGGTATCGGAGGACGCTTGAGTGGCATGGTTATTTTCCAGTTTCAACAGGTGTGTTCTCATCGAGAGCCCATTCTGTCCAGGAACCATCATAAACCGCAACCCGGTGGTGACCCAGCAAATGCAAGCCG
>NVRR01000012.1 GCA_002732675.1 Sneathiella sp.
TATGCCTTTTTCGGTGGCGTCGGTGTGACCATGGTGTTGCAGAGCAGTACGGCAACAGCGCTTCTGACCGCTTCTTTCGCCGGACGTGGTCTGGTGACCGCCGCGGCAGGGATCGCCATCATGCTTGGCGCCGATGTCGGCACGACCCTCGTTGCCCAGATACTGAGCTTTGATCTATCGTTTTTGGCACCCGTCCTGTTGTTCATCGGATTTGTCCGTCATACCACGGCCAGTTCAACGCGATCGAAAAACCTGGGCCGTATTATTTTGGGTCTTGGGATGATGCTGACAGCCTTGAAACTGTTGGCGCTTGCCTCTGATCCGATCCGCAGCTCGTCGATTGCACAATTTGTGCTGAGTTCCTTGTCAGGCGAGCCGGTGCTTGTGGTCATTCTCGCAGCCCTGATCACCCTTGCCGCTCATTCAAGCCTGGCAACGGTCCTATTCGCCCTGTCACTGGTGGCGAGCGGCGATTTCCCTATGGATGTGGCATTCGCCATGATCCTCGGTGCCAATCTTGGCGGTGCTATCCCGCCGATCATGGCAACCTTGAAGGCAGATAAAGCCTCTCGGCGACCCCCGCTTGGCAATCTGATATGTCGGCTTGTAATTGTCGTCCTTGCCGTGCCCTTCATCGGCATTATTGAACCACAGCTTGCTTTGCTGGAACCGTCTCACGCCCGCCAATTGGTAAATTTCCATACCTTTCTAAATCTTGCCTGCGCTGTTTTATTTCTGCCTTTCGTGGGCGTCTTAGGGCGCATTACCGAGAATGCGCTGCCGGACAACGGCCGCGATGAAAAGGACGTCCCGACGCCTCTCTACCTTGATAAAGCAGCTCTCGACAGTCCGCCGCTTGCGCTCGCCAATGCCGTCCGTGATACGCTACGGATGGGGGAAGTGCTGGAAAGCATGTGTCGGGATCTCAAGGAAACTTTGCCGGGCGTCAATTTTCACAATTTTGTTAAAGTCCGTGAAAGCGATACGATTGTTGACGGGTTTGATCGGGGCATCAAAAATTACCTAACGAAACTCGGCCGCGAATCGTTAAATACAGGCGATGACATACGTTGTACGGAGATTCTGAATTTTACCTCTGCCCTTGATCATATCGGCAATATTGTTGTTCTTAATATGGCTGAATTGATTGAAAGAAATGCGAAACGGCAGATTGTTCTGGCGCCTGATGATTTGGCCGATGACATCCGATTGTTCGATATGATTTTGGCCAATTTGCGGCTGTCATTTGGTGTTCTGATGACCAGTGATCAGGCGGCGGCCAGGAGTCTTATCCTGAGAAAGCAAAAATTTCGGGAAATCGAGCGTAAAGCCTTTAACGCCCATCTGAACCGACTGCGCGTCAGTAAAACCCTGGATCAGGAGGCAAGCGCTATGCATTTGAGCCTCCTGAGCGATTTGCGCCGCATCAATTCGCTGCTGTCTTCCGGCGCCTATCTGGTGGCGGGCCAGAAAGAGAGTGAGGCACCGGCTAATTCGGAACCGTCTCGTGCACGCCCTGCAATAGGCGATCCGGAAAATCCGTAATCACGGCATCGATACCCCAATCGAGAAGCCGCTGTGCTATTTCCACTTCATTGACCGTATAAACCAGAAAACGGTATCCAGCGCTTTTGACGGCGGTAACAATTTCCTCTGTGACAAACTCCCACTGGCAGTGAAAGGAGGCGCAACCGACGTCCTTCAGCCGTCTCTCCCAGTCAGGTGGGATGGCCTTGGTCAAATACCCCAACGCAAGCTCGGGCATTGCCGCGTGCACTGTATGGAGGGTCTCGATATCAAAGGAAGAAACCAATAAAGGGAAATTTTCGGGTAAATGACGACGAATTTCGGCCAGCACATATTCCGCCGTCGGTATTTGCCAGCCAAGGCAGGGCTTTATTTCAAGATTAAGACCAAGGCCTAGTTGGCTGAAGCTCGCCAGAGCCTCCTGAAATGTTGGAATGCGCTCGCCGGTGAAACCCTTGCAAAACCAGCTGCCGGCGTCTAACGCTTTGAGTTCTGAGAGGGTTTTGAGCAGGACCGGCCCCCGGCCATCCGTGCAGCGGCTTAAATTCGTATCATGATGGATGACACAGGCGTTGTCCTTGGTCAGGGTGACATCGATTTCAACAAATTTTGCCCCGGCCCGGGCGGCTGCCTCGAAGCCGGAAATCGTGTTTTCAGGTGCAAGGCCCGCCGCGCCGCGATGTCCAATAATTCKGGGCATRTTRTCATAAACGGAGGCACTCATGCCGGATCTCCTACTGCCCAATCAATGGCTGACTGGTTGGTTTTTTTGAGGAATTTATTTGTTTTGGAAAAATGCCCGCACCCGATGAAACCGCGATGCGCTGATAAAGGTGATGGATGAACGGATCGAAGGACAAGGTGGCGTTTCTGATCAATAAAGCTGCCTTTTTTCTGCGCGTAAGCCCCCCAGAGTAAGAAGGTGATATTCTCGCGCTTTTCATTGAGGGCGGCAATTGCGGCATCTGTGAACTGCTCCCATCCACGGCCCTGATGGGCACCTGCCGTCGCTTGCTGGACTGTCAGCACGGCGTTGAGCAACAGAATGCCCTGATCCGCCCATTTCTTGAGCGAACCATGGGAGGCATAGGGGATGCCAAGATCACGCTCCAGTTCCTTATATATGTTGCGTAGAGAGGGCGGGATCGGAACGCCTGGGGCAACTGAAAAACTGAGGCCGTTGGCTTGCCGCGGGCCATGGTAGGGGTCCTGGCCGAGTATGACCACTTTCACCTTGTCAAATGGGGTGTTGTTGAAGGCCGCAAATATTTCGGGGCTCGGCGGATAAATAACCTTGCCTGCCTGTTTCTCGGCGCGCAAATACTGCTTCAGTGATTGCATATAAGGTTTGTCAAATTCCGGTGCCAGCTGCTCGAGCCAGCTTTTTTCCAGTTTAATTTCGCCCAAAATACTCTCGCCCCCTACGCGCGTCATTTCCCTCATTCTGTTTTATTCACAATCTTGCGTATTGCAACGTAAAACCCGGTACCGATAACGATAATGATGCCCAAAAGCAGTATCCAGTAGTTAGCGACGAGCTCGATGAGCCAGCTTTCGGCGGACCGGGCAAAAATTTCACCCAGAAATATCGCCAGCAGCGCTTCCTTACCGCCAAGCAGCGCCCAGGTCAGGGTTTCAGTCAGCAAACTAGAACCGACCAGAAGAGGGGAGACGAACCCATCGAATATGACAAATAGTCCACCGGCGAGGCCCGAAATGGCCGCGCTCACGCTATAGATGAGAATCTGCTTGTTTGGTGCGTCGGAGCGGGGCGTAAAGAAAGCCTTCAACATTGGCGAAGGTTTGGTGGCGCGGATAATCAGGAAATTTGCGCCAAAAAAAGTCGCTGCAACAACACAGAGGACACCATAATAGTCCGGCAAACGGTCCCAAAGTTCATAACTGAGGCCAAAGGCGATAAGCCGGGATGGCGGAATCTCGGCAAGACTATTTTGGCCGATCAGGCTATCGCCGTAACGGATCAGCCATTCCACCATCAGGGCGATGATCACCAAGATAGAGGTGATATATCCGGCGGTAGTGATCTTTTCTCCTGCGAATAGAAGACGCGCTAGGATTAGTGCACAAATAGCGGATGCGATCACGGCAAAGAGCAATCCGATATAGCTTGTCATCAAATTCGGGTACATCATGTCCTTGGTAAATATCGCGATGACATAGCCACCAAGGATGAAAAACAACGCCTGTCCTATCATAAGAAGCGGGCCATATGTCCAGTCAAGGGCGATGGAAATGGCCAGAAGACTATAGATCAGGATATCGGTAAGTGGTTCGGTCCAGTCAGGACCCAGAAATAATGGACATAGAGCCAGTAAGCCAAAGGTCACGCCGCCAATCAGACTGTTTCGCACGACATTTCCCTCGAATGAGCCCATGGATCACAATGACCAGAACAGGGAATATCGTCAACAATGCGGCGATGATCCCAGATGGCCGGATGATTATCTATGTTGCCTTAGGGAACGATAGCGCGTTAAATAAAAGTCGACCCGGAGCCGTCCGCTCAGCACCTTTGGATAACGAATGATAAAAAACAAAGACATTACCGACGGCTTGACGGAGGTTATGCCACTCACGCTGGCGACGATTGATCTTACGGCGTCAGAGCGGGTATTTGGCCTTGTCATCGTCGATGAGGTCAATGGATTTGCGACGGTGGGGGCAGGGGCTCTGGCGCCGTCCGCCGTAAATGAGCAAGTCTCTACCATGATTTCTGAAACCGTTCGGATTGCAACGTCTTTCACGGCGCAAGGGTGGCCCATTCTGGCCTTTCTCGATACCCATACAGCAGGGAAGCCCGAGCCTCCGTATCCGCCGCATTGTGAGGAAGGGACGGGAGAGGAAGAGCTTGTTCCTGAGCTTAAATGGCTTGAATTGGACCCCAATACGACCTTGATTAAAAAGGACTGCATTAACGGCTTTATCGGCGCGATGCGCGAGGATGGATCCAATGCGGTTGCTGACTGGGCCGCACAACATGGAATTACGGATTTTCTGGTGGTTGGGATCTGTACGGATATCTGCGTGATGGATTTCGTCCTGACCAGCTTGAGCGCCCGCAATCACGGCATGATGTCGGACCTGAAGGAAATCTATGTCTATGACAAGGGCTGTTCGACATTTGACCTCCCGCGGGCCACGGCGGAAGAGGCCGGGCTCGGCGGGCGGGCGGCTCATCCTCAGGACATCACTCATTATATGGGGCTATATTTTATGGCCAGTCGCGGCGCGCAGCTCGTCGATAACGTCAAACTTCTTCAATAACAAAAACAAGGGAATGATCATGAAAATAATGGCAAATGATGTTGAATTTGATACGAAGCTGGAGGGGCCAGACGGCGCCCCCGTCGTGACCCTGAGCCATTCTTTGTGTTGCGATTTGACGGCCTGGGATGAGCTTGCCGCAGATTTGAAGCAAGATTACCGTGTTCTTCGCTATACTTTGCGCGGCCACGGGATGAGCGGCGGAACGCCGGGCCCCTATGATTTTGGGCTTCTCGCCGATGATGTCGCCGCCATTCAGGATCATTACGGCATTACGACCGGTCATTTTGTCGGGCTTTCCATTGGCGGAATGATTGGTCAGGAATTTGCACTGCGCTATCCCGATCGCGTTAAAAAGCTTGTGGTTTCAAGCTCCCTCTGTGCGCTTCCCGAGGGCGCGGCGGCGATCTGGCCGGAGCGGATCAAGGCCGCGCAGGAACACGGCACCGCGATACATGAGGATGGTTCCATGTCTCGCTGGTTTGTTGAAGGCGCGCTGGATGACAAGCCGGAACTGGACGCTCGCGTGCGGAAAATGATCTGCGAGACCTCGGTGCAGGGGTATGTCGGTTGCAGCCACGCGATCGCCGGTATTGACCTTGCAGATCGCAATCATGCCATTACCGCCGATACGTTGGTGATCGTTGGGTGCGATGACGCGGGGACACCGGTCGCCTCATCAGAGCTGATCCACTCGAAAATCCCCAATTCGAAACTGATAATCGTCGAAAACGCCTCGCATCAGTTGGCCATGGAGAAACCCGACGAGTTCAACGCCCATGTTCGCGCGCACCTCGCCGCAAACTGAGATACTTAAAAAGTCACCACGCCGCGGATCGATTTGCCTTCATGCATCAAATCAAAACCTTTGTTGATGTCCTCGATCGGCATCACATGGGTGATAAGATCGTCGATATTAATTTTGCCTTCCATATACCAGTCGACGATCTTGGGGACATCCGTGCGACCCTTGGCGCCGCCGAAGGCCGTGCCTTTCCAGACCCGACCGGTCACCAACTGGAAAGGGCGAGTGGAGATTTCCTTGCCGGCCCCGGCAACACCGATGATGATGCTTTCCCCCCAGCCCTTATGACAGCATTCGAGTGCCTGACGCATCACATCGACATTGCCGATACATTCAAAGGAATAATCCGCACCGCCCTTGGTGAGATCGACAAGATAGGGGACAATATCGCCTTCAACTTCTTTCGGGTTGACGAAATGGGTCATGCCGAATTTTTCGCCAAGTTCTTTCCGGGCCGGATTTAGATCGACGCCGACAATCATATTGGCACCAGCCATGCGCGCGCCCTGAATGACATTGAGACCAATGCCGCCAAGGCCGAAGACAATCACATTATCGCCGGGCTTGACCTTCGCCGTATTGATCACCGCGCCGATGCCGGTTGTGACGCCGCAGCCGATATAGCAGACCTTATCAAACGGCGCGTCGCGGCGGATTTTGGCGAGCGCGATTTCCGGCACCACCGTGAAGTTGGCAAAAGTCGAGCAGCCCATATAATGAAAGACTTTTTCGCCATTTATTTTGAAGCGGCTTGAGCCATCGGGCATCAGGCCTTGCCCTTGGGTTACCCGGATCGCCTGACAGAGGTTGGTTTTGCCGCTGGTGCAATAGTCACATTGTCGGCACTCCGGCGTATAAAGTGGGATCACATGATCGCCCTTTTTAAGGCTTTGCACACCGGGACCGACATCGACAACGACGCCAGCGCCTTCATGACCGAGGATGGCAGGAAAAATGCCTTCCGGGTCTTCGCCGGACAGGGTGAAAGCATCCGTGTGGCAGAGGCCGCTGGCCTTGATTTCCACCAACACCTCGCCCTCGCGCGGGCCATCAAGGCTCACTGTTTCGATCGTGAGGGGAGCCCCTGCTTTATGTGCGACAGCCGCCTTAACGTCCATTTTTTTGTCCCTTGATGCGTAAACTGATTGATGGATAAGTTTTGCAGATTTATACCTAGGGGCGCAAGGTATTTCGGATCGAAATTCTGACAGCAGCGTTTGGAAACAAGTGATGGAAGTTGACGGCATAAGGTATCGGAGTATTTGGCTCGCCGAGGATGGGTGGTCCGTTGCCATTATCGACCAAACCAGACTGCCTCATTCTTTCAAGGTTGAGAAACTGACGACGGCGGACCAGGCTGCTCAAGCGATCTCGGCCATGCTGGTGCGCGGAGCGCCGCTGATTGGCGCGACGGCGGCCTATGGCATTTGTCTTGGCTTGCGACAGGATGCATCGTTAGCGCACCTTGATCGACTGGGCGAGCAACTTATCGCAACACGACCGACAGCCATCAATCTTCGCTGGGCTATACGGCAAATGACTGACCTTTTGCGCCCGATGCCGGAGGCGGATCGGCTGGCAGCGGCATATGCGCGGGCGGCGGCTATCTGTGATGAAGACGTCGCAATCAACAGTGCCATTGGCGATCACGGTCTGACGCTGATTGAGAAAGCCTGGATTGCCAAGGGAAAGACGGCTGCCGTCAATATTCTTACTCATTGTAATGCGGGCTGGTTGGCGACGGTGGATTGGGGGACGGCGCTCTCACCAATTTATAAGGCGCATAACGCGGGCATCCCGGTTCATGTGTGGGTCGATGAAACGCGGCCCCGAAATCAGGGCGCACATTTGACAGCCTGGGAACTTGGTCAGCACGGTGTTGATCATACCTTGATTGTCGATAATGCGGGTGGACATCTGATGCAGCATGGGCTGGTTGATTTATGTATTACGGGCACAGACAGAACAACCGCCGCCGGAGACGTCTGCAATAAAATAGGAACGTATCTGAAAGCGTTGGCGGCACACGACAATAATGTGCCTTTCTATGTGGCGCTGCCAAGCCCGACAATTGACTGGGAAATAGAAGATGGCATTGCGGATATCCCGATTGAAATCCGCGACAGCCGCGAAGTTGACTATGTTGCTGGCTTGCTGGCTGACGGAAAACCTGGGGAAGTTCGTATCCTTCCTGAAAGCAGCAGGTCCAAAAACTACGCCTTCGATGTGACTCCGGCCCGGTTGGTTAGTGGATTAATAACGGAAAGGGGAGTTTGTGATGCCTCCCGTTCCGGATTGATGCGGTTGTTTCGGGATGGAATTTAGGGGGGTTGTTTTATGCCGTAATTCGAATCAAACAAATGATGGTGTAAATTTTTGTAATATTTTTGTCATAGATTTGTCATACTTTATAACTCTTATCGGCGAATGCTATCACATTCCCGTGTTCGAAATTGTATCATGTCTGGAAGTTTGATGTTTAAAAAAATATGGGGTTGGTCATTTTAGCACTTTTTACTGAATTTAGTCTTCATTATAGAAGAAATTTTTTTATACGACAGTATTGGTATTCCTATGCCTATGAAGAGATAGAGAAGAAATCCAACTATCGGCATTCGTTTTTTTTTCAACCTTTGATTTTTTTTGCCTAATATTTGTGCAATAAATTTTCGAGCAAATATATATGTAAATGTCCTAAATAATTTTGACATGCTCTCGTTTGATTGAAAATCGTCAAATTCATAAAAATGACATATTTGCTTGATTTTTAGTGAAGATGGTAGAAAACAAGTGTGATTTTCCGCTATTGCGTTATTTTTTTCGCATGATAATCGTCGTCGATGAGATTTATTTAGGCATGGTAGGAGGTAGGTTATGTCAGAGATAAATAAATGGTTTTATCCTAAAACGGGTATTCATGGGAAAGTCGTTCATGAAATCGGCATGGAGATTGTAACGGGCATCCTGAAACCTGGCGATCTAATACCTCATGAGTCGGATATAATTAAGCGGTTTAAGGGAAGCCGGACGGCGATCCGCGAAGCTTTTCGTGTTTTGACGGCAAAGGGCCTGATTGAGGCGCGGCAGCGGGCAGGCACCTGTGTGCGCGAGCAGGAATATTGGAACCTTCTGGACCCCGATGTATTGGCCTGGCAGTCGCAGAAAGCCTATGATCGTAACGACTTCCGTAATATGGTTGAAACGCGTAAAGTTGTGGAACCTGTGGTTGCGGGCCTTGCGGCATTACGGGCGACCGATGAAGAAATCGACCATCTTGAAGATACCTATATAAGTATGCAGGAGGCAGTTTCCGTTAATTCATTGGATAACCTGCATTCACACTGTGTGGATTTCCACATGGTGCTCTTCGAAATATGCCATAATGATGTTATTCTGCGGCTCAGCGGTGTCGTCCGGGCTTTATGTGACTATCAGTTTGAATTGCACAAATCGTCCAATAGTATGCCAGATGGGATAATCGACGCCTACGGGGCTATTTTGACAGAAATCAGAAACAGGGATGTCGAAGGCTCGGAAAGAACCATGCGGGCTTTGATCGAAGCTAAAATAGCAGATATGAAACGGTTCCGCGCTGAGGACTAAAATCCCCCTTGGCTGATGCGGGGTCGGATACGCCATTCGAAGCAGTCATCGCCGTAATCCTGGCGCTGAAGAACTTCCAGGACGAGGAAGCGATTATGAACGGAGAGGGCGCCTTGCCATAACTGGTTCCAGGCATCGAAAACCGATGTCGGGTGCGGGCCCGTGCCGCGCATCAGGCGCCATCCGGTTTGCCGGACATAAATGGCGTTTCCTTTTTCTTCAATCGTGACCTCGTCGTCATGCCCTTTTATGATGGCTGCAAGATAGTTGCCAAAATCTAAAGCAGTTTCGCCGTTAAGACCCAAAATGTCTGCTGTTTGCCGATAAAATTGCTTGCCGATAAGCTGTGCTGTGATGCCGCCAAGATAGGTGGCGTCTGCGGGGCCAAATATCTGGGCCAGCTCGATCAGAGCGTTCTTCGCATATTCCATGGCGTAATTACGGTTGGCTTTGTGCAATCGTTCCTCTGGCCAGTCTGTGGTGTCAAGCTTTGGGGCGCTGTCCGGATCAAACGGTGGTGCCATTTCGCCGGGGGAGAATTGCAGCCTTTCTTCGGGCGCCAGGTCATGGCCAAATTCCTTGAAATATCCCGCCATTCCATATTGTCCATCCATGTCCTGCGACGTGCAGACAAACCCGAGGCGCGGGTTGTTAAGGGAGACACCATTCTGACCGTACCAGCCTTTTAAAAAGCCATGGCTGACCTCAATTGGCATGCCGCAAAGCGCGGCTCCTTCATACATCCATCGCGGATGGCAAAAGTGAACCCAGGCTTTGTCGTCATTCTCATACATATATTCAACAGGGACCCCGCCGACGCTGTTGGATAGATAGTGATACTGGGCGCAAGCGACGGCATCGGGTAAATTGCTCAACCCGAGTTTTTCAAAACTGGACAGAAATTTCTCATGATGCTGTCGGCGGAAAACGTTGAAACACAATTCCCCAGCAGCATTTTTGTCTTTGCGAAGGGTGACCGAGAGCATCAAACCGGTGAAAAAAGCATGGTAAAGAGTAGCGACGGCCGTATACCCGGCCTGTTTTACTGTTGGTGCAGTCATATGAACCCCGTTATTTCTTATTGTTTTTTGACAGCTTACCGACCTCTCATAAAAATATAAAGCAGGATTCTCTTTGGGATACAAAAGACCTTTTTAGTAAATGGAAATGAAGTTAGTAATTTTTCACGCCGACCACATTGCAGGAGCCCGTCGTGTAAGTATCCAGCAATTGGCATGTTCTGCCGAATTTGAAAACAAGATTGCCTTTGCAGTCATTGAAGGAGACCCAACCGTCAACACTGGTCACGATACCCGGTGCAGACCCGTACTGGACTGTAGTGAAAATATTCTTTATTTTTTCTTTGGGCAGTAAGAGTAAGGCAGCGTTGCTTTCAGCTTCCGGTTGGCACATATCCGCAAGTGCGACGGAAGGTATCGTTATGATGACGGCGAGCAACAGGGTTGGCAGAACACGAGACGTGATCGACTTGACAGTAATCATAAGTGTGGCTCCGGATATTTGAACTCGTTAACATAATGAGTACATATGGCCGGTACAGCAAGTAACCCAGATGTAAAGCTTATGTGATCAGCCTCAAAAGTCGGTTTTAACGCCGCCTTCAGCAATGCGCTTGTCAACAAATTCATTGAGCTCGTCCTTGATCGCCGGATCAAGGGCAGGGGGTTCATATTCCGCGATGATGGTTTTGTATATTTTGTTAGCCCGGGTCAGGGCGTCTGGCGATCCCGCCTCTGTCCAACTTTCAAAGTTACGCCAGTCAGATAGGATCGGGGAATAAAACGCCGTCTCGTAGCGCGCTTGTGTATGCTGGGTGCCAAAGAAGTGACCGCCATGCCCTGCTTCACGCATGGCATCCAGTCCCAGTGCGTCCGGAGAGGTATCAATGGGCGTCATCATCTCCGACATCATCTGGATCATCTCCACATCCATGATGACCTTTTCAAATGAATTCGTCAGGCCGCCTTCCAGCCAGCCAGTCGCGTGCTTGACGAAGTTACCATGGCCGAGGATGACGCCCCAAAGCGCCATCTCGGATTCGTACGCCGCTTGCGCATCCGGCGCATTGGAGGCATTAACGTTGGATGTGCGATAGGGAATGTTAT
>NVRR01000013.1 GCA_002732675.1 Sneathiella sp.
GATGGTCCGCCTGGCGGAAGATGATCTGTTTTATACCGGCGGGACGGTGATGATTGATCATGGTCACGGGCTGGTTTCCGTCTATTCGCATTTAAGCAAACTGGATGTCACGGCCGGAGAATTTGTAAAGCAGGGCAGCAAAATCGGCGAGATCGGCAAGACCGGCCGGGCGACGGGTCCGCATCTTGACTGGCGCCTTAACTGGTTTAAGGAACGGCTTGATCCAGAGCTTCTATTGGGGCCTATGCCAACGCAGTGAGCAAACCCATAGACGGGATACTATGCGTTGATTGCAGCCCGCCGACGTTTGCGCCATCCGAGATACCCCAAAATGGCAAGACCGCCACCATATAACGGCAACGCCGCGGGAAGCGGGACAGCGGTGATGGTGGCGACGACTTCAATGCTTTTAATTGTGAAATTATCATTATGGCCATCGGCGCCAAATCCGAACAGATTTCCGATCCAGAGGCTGCTGAACAGATATTTTCCTTTGCCCGGTATATCAATGTCATCTGCTTGTTCGCGAAAGGTGCGTCCGTCGTCGAAATAGAAATCGAAGTCATCGTTGCTGTCGACCTTGCCAAAAGTAATGCTGACGAGTTCGACGGCCTGATCAAAGTAGAATTGAACGAGCTCATTAGCATTTTTGCCGTCAATTTCCTTGCTCTTGTCATCTCCCGATGATTTCATGCCGAGGCCGTGATTGCGCCATTGGTAGAGATTATCGCCTTTGGTTGTTGTGACCCCGCTGCCATTCTGGCGGCCGGTGGACGTCGTGAGATTGATACCGTCCGCGCTGAATTTATAGGTTTGCGCCCATTTGCCGTCGCCGCGCAAATCGAAGACGGTGGACGCCCCGGCATTGGCGACCGTGAGGCCGAGGGCAACGATGGCTGTCAGTATAATTTTCATCTTCTTATCCTCTGAACGTGCGGCCCGTACGACGACTGTTCATAAGCGTCGCCGGTTCGGGCACATATCTGTTTGGGCAAGAATAGAAAAAAATTGGTAATAAATCGTTAACTTGCTGAAAGCCGATTGCGGCAGAAAACATAAAAAAACGGCGGCCCAGAGGAGCCGCCGTTTCTTTTTAAGCAGTTAGCTTTTGAGGGGGATTAAGCCTGAGCTGCTGCTTTACGACGTTTCCGCCATCCAACAAATCCCATCACAGCAAGACCGGCGCCATAAAGCGGCAGAGCAGCTGGAAGAGGAACGGCTGAGATAGCAGCTACTGTTACTGATGCAACTCTCCATTCGTCATCGCGGCCTTCAGCACCAAAGCCGAAAGTCTGGCTGATCCAGTCTTGTGCGAAGACATATGGGTTGCCATCTACATTACTGGCTTTACGTTCGAAACCATCAGAATCTGTGTCCGCGAAGAACGCAAATTCATCATCACCTGCTGGTACATTTTGGTATGTGTAATAGCAGTAGTATTGGTTGCAAACCCGTACACGCTCTCTCTGTGTTTCGTCGTCATAATACGAGAAAGTGACTTGAATCAATTTGACGGCTTGGTCAAACTGCAAACGGACGAGATCGTTCCAAGAGCCCTCACCATCTGCCAGATCGGTACTATCGCCGGCACTGTCTACGCCAACGCCATTAGATGTGCGGGTGATTTTTTCGTTATTATCATGAATACTCCCGTTACTAAGGGAATGCAGAGCATCCACTGTGAGATTGATCCCATCTTCAGAGTAGCTGAGAGAGTTCGTGCCACCTGTGTACGATCCACCCAAGTTAAATGTGGAGGCGGCCTGCGCGCCAGCTGCTGCGAAGGACATGATGCCCGCAACCGCGATTGCTGTTAAAATTGATTTCATTTTTTACCCCTTTTCGAAAAGTTTAAATCGGTTACTGAGTTCGGTAGAAAAACGACGCTTAAATTCCTGAAATTAAGCACTGGAGAAACAATACAAGATTACTCGCCTGCCCGTCAATGTGGTGGAAATGTGGTAATTTATGGCGAAAATAAGGCGGAACTCTCCTGAAAAGCGCAGTTTTCCAAGGATTTTTGACCTAAACCACGCGTTACACCAAACGGATAAGGGAGGGTTTGGGGTCAGTATTTCACAAATTTGTCATGCTATTTCGTAAAATTATAGCTAATTATGGTTAACAGACATGGTTAATTTTTGGTTAATATAGTTAACAATTTTGAAGACATGGTTAATAATTGGAAATGGGGCGAATCAAGCCATAATTATAGTATGTAGATAACGGCGAATCAGCTCGCGGACGCAGGGTAATCTTGGTTCTGAAAATATTACCTAAGACTGATATGATCACATAGAGGCGTGGGGAGCTGATGCAGTGGCAGTCGCCACGGGAATTATTCGTCTTTGATTTTTTCGCCAGCTTTGGTGACGGCGTCGCCAGCTTTTTCGAGATTCTTGCCAGTATCTGCTTTAACACCTTGCCAGGTATCGCCGCAGCCTGTGGCAAAGGCGGCAAAGGAAAGTAAAAGAACAGAAACAATCAAACGCTGGGGTATTTTCATTGTCGGCTTCTCCGGCAGAAATCAATTTGAGAGTGCAAATTATACGGCTTGGCCGGACTTTGCAATATCTTCCGACTTCTTATTTAGATTTCAAAACGGCAAAAGTATGGCGGGCCTCTATGTGCCCGCTTCCTGGCCAAAACTTTTCAACAGCCCCATCAGCGCCGGATGAAGGGCGCGGCCTGCCGAAATCACGTTCCGATGCTCAACAGACTTTCGGTTATAAACCAGCGGATCGCCCGACGTGGTTGTGCAAATACCGCCCGCCTCACTGAGAATGATATCTGCGGCGGCAATATCCCAGTCACTTTTTGCTGTGAATGAAAGCGAGGCGTCGATATGCCGGGAGGCGACCTTGGCAATGCGGTAGGCAATGGAATTGACATGGCTGAAGCGTGCGCCCGGTGCCTCCTCCATCCAGCCATGCCATTCAAAGGTTTTGCGGCTGGTTAGAAAGTTACCGTCTTTCAGGTCTGTCTTGGGGCTGCAGGCGATCGGTACGCCGTTCAGTTTCGCGCCCTGTCCAAGGGCGGCTTCGTAGAATTCCTCCAATATGGGATTGTAGACGATGCCGAGAACGGGCTGTCCATCCTCCACCAGAGCGGCGCAGATCGTAAATTCCGGCTTTCCGGCGATGAAGGAGCGGGTGCCGTCAATGGGATCCACCACCCAGACACGGGACCTGGTCAACCGCGCCGGATCATCGACGGTTTCCTCTGACAGCCAACCATAGTCCGGATGGGCGCGCGTCAATATCTCGCGAAAATGGGTATCGATGGCAAGATCCGCTTCACTCACCGGGTCGCCGGGTTTTTTCTCCCAGCTTTTGACGTCATTTTTGAAAAACTTTCGGGCGATGTCACCGGCATCGCGCACCGTTGTCTCCAGAAGCGCGTAATCCTGATGATAATCCGTACTCACGTGCCAGCCATCATCATGCCGTCGATACGAAGCGACGGGGCATTTGTCCCGTGTTTGAAGGTCAGATCATCGGCGGGTGTCAGGTTGGCAAACATATCCTTCAAATTTCCGGCGATGGTCAGTTCCGACACGGGGAAGGCAATCTCGCCATCTTCGATCCAAAAGCCGGAGGCGCCGCGGCTATAGTCGCCGGTAATGCCATTGACCCCAAAGCCGATCAGGCTGGTGATATAAAGCCCCGATTTGATATCCGCGATCAACTCGGCGAGCGATAGCTTTCCCGCCTCCATATAGAGATTGGTGGTGGAGGAGCCGGGCGGCGAGGCGGTCCCGCGCGATGCCCGGCCGTTGGAGACAAGCCCGAGCTGCTGCGCGGAGGCTGTATTCAGGATCCAGCATTGCAACGTCCCGTCCTCGATCAGGGTCAGGCGATCATTGGCGACCCCTTCACCGTCGAAGGGTTTCGAGGCGGGGCCGCGCTGTCTGTGCGGGTCGTCTATAATATTGATCCCGTCGGCGAACAGCTTGGTGCCCATATCGTCTTTAAGGAAGCTGGTGCCCCGGGCAACGGACGCGCCGGATATGGCGCCTGCCAAATGCCCGACGATACTTGCCGACACACGATCACTGAACACCACCGGCACCTGACCGCTTGGCATTTTCCGGGGAGAGAGAAGACTGATAGCCCGCTCTCCCGCGGTGCGGCCGATATCTTCGGCGGAGCGCAGATCGCCATAGTAGCGCTGGCTATCATAGTCGTAGTCGCGCTCCATATTCTGGCCCTCGCCTGCGATGACCGAGGCGCTTACGGAAAAACTGGAGGATGAATATGCGCCGCTAAATCCCGCTGATGTGGCGAGGGCGATAGACGAATGACCAAAGGAGGCGCCGCCGCCTTCTGAATTACTGACCCCGTCAACGCCAAGCGCGGCATCCTCGGTTTCTTTTGCGAGTGCAGCGAGGGCATCGCCGTCCAGCTCCGTGCCGTCATAGAGGTCTATGTGCGGAAAATCCTTGGCCAGCAGCGCCGGATCCGCGAGCCCGCAAAACTCATCTTCGGGCATATTGCGCGCCATGGCCAGGGCGCGATCAACCAGTTCATCCAGAATTTCAGGCTTTGTGTCGTTGGAGGAGACAAAGGCCTGTTGCTTCCCGATCAGAACCCGCAAACCGAGGTCATGGGCCTCGGCACGTTCGATTTCCTCGGTCTTGCCGAGGCGGACGGATACATTGGTCGAAACCCCCTGTACCCGCACGGCATCGGCAGCCTCGGCCCCTTTGCGCAGGGCAATTTGAATAAGATCTTCCAGGATATTGAGGGAATTTTGTTCGTTGGGGCGATAATCGGGCATAAGGACCTTACACAAAGAATAAACAGGTTCCCTCATAAATAGGGGCGCGCGGCAGAAAAGGGAATTAGAAAAGCACCCCCATACCCCTTAATCCGTCCCAGAGCAGCTTAGCGCCGGTCATCAACACCAGAATATAGGCGATCCGGTAGAAGATATCTTCGGGCACTATTTTGTGTAATTTGATGCCGAGCCAGATGCCGATGGGGGCGAGAGGGAGGAGAACAAGTGACGTTCCGAGATTTTCGCTCGAGAACTGACCGAGCAGGGTGTAGGGGATCAGCTTTACATAATTGATAACGAAGAAAAACCAGACGGAAGTACCGACGAACAGTGTTTTGTCGATCCGTTGCGGCAACATATAAAATTGTACGGGTGGTCCGCCCGCATGGGCGACGAAGCTGGTAAATCCGGCGACGGAGCCCCAGAGTGATCCTTTCACAAGGCTTCGCCCGGCCCTGACATCGGAGCGTTGCTTGCGCAAATACTGGTTCAGGGTAAAGACAACACAAATGCCGCCGAGCAGGATTTTAATCACGTCCGTGCTCAGGTGATTAAACAGAAGATAGCCGACGAGGATGCCAAATATCGCGCCGGGAAGAAGGTAGAACAGATTGCGCCAGTCGGCCTTCCGGCGGTAGGCGATGAGCCCGAAGATATCCATGACACAGAGGATCGGCAGGACGATCGCGGCGGCCTGAATGGGCGAGATGACCAATGAAATCAACGGCACACTTAAAATACCGAGAGATCCCGCAAATCCCCCCTTGGAGATACCAATGATAAGCGTGACCGGAATGGCGATGAAATAAAACAGGGGGTCCGTAATAAGGGTCATTTCCGACTTTCGCTGGGGCACGGCAGGGCTGCTTTAACCCGCCGTTCATGAAACTGTTTTTTTGACTTCGGATGATCTTCAGGTGTTAATGGACGAACTTAAACCACGGTCCTGACCATAGATTTGCAGGTCACATTAACGAAGGTTGTTTGTCATGTCGCGTTTTTTCAAAATGCTCCTCATTCTCTCTGCCAGCATTCTCTATTCCGGCGCCTCAACGGCGGCGGATACAAATAACTGGTCGTATGATGGTCCCACCGGACCCGCAAACTGGGCCAATCTTGGCACGGCGTTTCTTGCCTGTGATGGACAACAACAATCCCCGGTCGTCCTCAGATCAGCSTCGGCCATTGCYGCGGATGTCCCGACTGTCTTCCTGAATTGGCAGCAATTTGCGCCAGATATCATCAATGATGGCCACAAAATCGAAGTGACACCGCAAGGGGAGGGCGGGTCCCTCACTTTTGATGGCGCCGACTACAGCTTGCAGGACTTTCATTTTCATATGACGAGTGAGCATCAGGTGGACGGACAAAGCTTCCCCATGGAAGCGCATTTCATCCATCGCTCAGCATCCGGTAGCTTGCTGGCACTGGCGGTTTTCTTCATTGAAGGGCAGTCCAACGATGTTCTGGACGTTATCTTGAAAACAGTGCCGAAGCAGGAAGGCCGGGCTTCTTCCCCTGACTTTATTGACCCCAAGCAACTGCTTCCCATTGATACCCGATTTTTCCGCTACAGAGGCTCCCTGACATTCCCGCCCTGCTCTGAGAATGTGACCTGGCACATCTACAAGCAACCCATCGAAGCGTCAAAAGCCCAGCTTGACCGCATAGCCCGTCTTTACAAAGACAATCACCGGCCGTTGCAGGAACTCCATCGGCGCTACATTCTCGAAGGAAAGTAGCGTTTTGTCACAGAAAGGCATGAAATCGACATAAGGTCATCGCCTTTTCTATTCTATTGTACAGATCGCGCGTACAATCCATCGGTTGTACATACTGAGAATATGATCTGCGAAGAGGTGGGCGGGAAATGCTACGCAATATTGAGAATGCGACCTGGACGCGGGTAACGCTCCCTGCAATTGGGGCCGCAAGTGGTTTCATATTGTTCTTCTTCTTAGGTTGGGGCGGGCTTTCCTCTGCCCGATCTGTATATGGTAGCTTCATCTTCGGCATTTTACTTTTCACATTGATTTCATTTCTTACATTGCGCCGTGGAAGCTGGGTACAGGATATTATTTTTGCTGCTCTGGTCGGTGCATTCGCGAGTGGCTTTTTTGAGCTAGCCGATTATTTAAAAGGTGGTGGCCGTGACACGAGCTTTGCTATCTTTATAAGTATTGTGGTGATCGCTGTGATTCCAGTGGTTTTTTACCAGACCGGCCGGGACGCGGGCGGCTGGCGTTTCCCCTACGACGAGCTTTTCCTTAATTCTTGGCAAAACAAAATTGTCCTTCCCGTGGCCGTTTTTTTTGTTGTTATTGCCTGGTTGCTTTTGTTTTTATGTGGAGGCTTATTCCAGTTGCTTGGAATGAAGCTGGTCTCCGAGATAATTAGAAATCCTTTGTTCGTCGTTGTCGTTACGTTGATGGCGCTCGGTTTCGGCGTTGCTCTTGCGCGCGAGCGGTCGAGCGTAATTTCTGCTCTCCTTAATCTGGTTCTCACCCTGTTTCGCGTTCTTGCACCATTTCTGGCTGTGATTATCATTCTCTTCCTTGCCGCAATGTGCGTTACAGGCATTAATGTATTGTGGGATACGGACGCTGCGCTTTCCATATTTATAACCAGCATTTTCCTTTTCATTTTGTTCGTTAACGCCGTCGTACAAACAGGTACGGATGACAAGAAATACTGGAAATTTGGCGAATGGCTGATGATGGCAGGGACATTCGCCTTGCCGATATTGGCGGTTCTGGCGGCATGGGGGTTGTCTTTACGGGTCGGGCAGTATGGCTGGACGCCGCCGCGTATCTATAGTGCGGCGCTTGTCTCAATCGGCCTTGCCTATGGCATCGCCTACGCCTTTTGCGTGCTGTGGAAGCGGGGGGCCTGGAAGCAGGGGATCACCCGCTTTAATCCGCCATTCGCCTGCCTCGTGCTGCTGCTCGCCATCGCCATCCATCTGCCACCACTGGAGCCTTTTAAACTCAGTGCTGACGATCAGGTTGCGAGACTGACGGAGGGGAAAATTGACCCCGCGGATTTTGATTTCGCCTATCTCAAGTTCAAGCTAGGCGCGCCTGGCCTAAATGCACCCGAAGAGATAAAGGCAGACGCTTCTTTGATGGCGGATAAGCAAATTGCTGAGCGCATGGCCGCATTGGAGACAGTCAAACATTATCGCCGAAGTCGTGCGCAACGAGAGAAAATGCTGATCCCGGACAGTGAATTGATGGCGATTAGCGACTATATGGTAGTCTATCCTGCCGTTGCCAAATTGCCCGAAGCAATGCTGCAGCCCAAGCATGACTTTTTTAAACGGGAATTGAGAAAATGCTTCAGCCGCGATAGCCTCAAGCATCGACAATGTATCATTTTAGAACTGGACGTAAATAGTGACGGACGGCTGGATATTGGGCTGATCACAGGAGCGAGAAACCTGAGGATATGGTTGCAACAGGAAGTCGGAGTAT
This sequence comes from Sneathiella sp., assembly GCA_002732675.1. Taxonomy (GTDB): domain Bacteria; phylum Pseudomonadota; class Alphaproteobacteria; order Sneathiellales; family Sneathiellaceae; genus Sneathiella. Next base: position 8,253 of record NVRR01000013.1, read on the forward strand.
GGACGCTTGGGCCGAATTTAAAAATTGACTATAAAAAAGGGCAAAAGGTGACACTGAAATCGCTGGCGGAAGCCGTCAAAGCAGGCGAGATAGATCTAAAACCACGGGCTGTCAAAGACGTGATAATTGGCGGAGCGAGTTTCCAGTAAATTAGGGGAGCAGCCCTTATTTCCAGATGGAGGTGCCGCTGCCGGGGAGGCCGAGGCGGTCCCAGAGGTCATCGACTTTTTCGATGACAGCGTCGTCCATGCGGATTTTAGTGCCCCATTCGCGTTTGGTTTCGGGCGCGATCTTGTTGGTGGCATCGAGACCGATTTTACCGCCCAACCCTGATTCCGGGGAGGCGAAGTCGAGATAGTCGATGGGCGTATTCTCGATTGTCGTGATATCGCGCACCGGGTCCATACGGGTCGAGACCGCCCACATCACATCTTTCCAGTCGCGCGCATTGATATCGTCATCGACGATGATTAGGAATTTTGTGTACATAAACTGCCTTAAATACGACCAGGCGCCCATCATCACCCGCTTGGCATGACCGGCATAGGCCTTCTTTATGGAGATGACAGCGATGCGATAGCTACAGCCTTCGGGGGGCAGCCAGAAATCGACGATTTCCGGGAACTGCTGCTGGATCAGCGGGATAAAAAGTTCGTTCAGCGCTTCGCCCAGCACGCTCGGCTCATCCGGTGGCCGTCCGGTGAAGGTGGAGAGGTAAATCGGGTTTTTGCGCATGGTGATGGCAGTAATGGTGAAGACGGGGAAGCTTTCCACCGAATTATAATACCCCGTATGATCGCCGTACGGCCCCTCGTCACCATAGTCATCCAGCGACACGAAGCCTTCCAATATAATCTCGGCGGTCGCGGGGACTTTTAGGGGCACGGTTTTGCAATCCACCAGCTCGACTTTTTCGCCGCGCAAGAGACCTGCAAACTGATACTCCGACAAGGTCTCGGGAATGGGGGTCACGGCGGCCAGAATGGTTCCGGGATCGGCGCCAATAACGACAGCGGCGGGCAGGGGCTCCTGCTTCTCCTGTCCCCAGCGGGCATGATGCTGCGCGCCGCCGCGATGTTTGAGCCAGCGCATAAGCGTCTTGTCTTTACCGAGCTTCTGCATGCGGTAGATGCCGAGATTATAATCATCCGTCTTGCCTTTGCCGGGGCCTTTTGTCACCACGAGGGGCCAGGTGATCAGCGGCGCGGGCTCGCCGGGCCAGCAAGTCTGGATGGGCAGGGCATCCAGATCAATATCATCGCCGGTCAGAACAATTTCCTGACAGGGCGCTTTTTTGACTGTCTTCGGGCGCATGGTCATGACGGTCTTCAGGACGGGGAGCATGCCCATGGCCTCCCGAAACCCTTCCGGTGGTTCGGGCTGGCGCAGGAAGGCCAGGGTTTCGCCGACTTCGCGAAGTTCTTCGGGCTTGCGGTTCATCCCCATGGCGACCCGATCGACAGTGCCAAACAGATTGACCAGCATCGGTATATCGCTTTTGACGCCTTGCTCATTCACGGGGTTTTCGAACAACACGGCGGGGCCGTCCTCGGCCAGAAGTCGC
>NVRR01000014.1 GCA_002732675.1 Sneathiella sp.
ATTGATAATTTCACCTTTCTGTCACAAATCCCATATCTGGTATTTAACCCAACAACAAATCTAAAAAAAATCCCCGTAGCACCAAAATATCAAACATACATAATCCGCCGTAGGGCGCCTTGTAGCGCCCAACAGAATCATCAGTAAGACCGGGGAAGACCCAGTTCATGCTCGGCGAGAAAAGACAGGATGAGATTGGTCGAGATCGGCGCAATCTGATAGAGGCGGGTTTCGCGGAATTTCCGCTCCACATCATACTCTTCAGCGAAGCCAAAGCCACCATGGGTTTGCAGACAACTCTCCCCCGCCGCCCAGGAGGCTTCCGAGGCCAGCATCTTGGCCATATTGGCTTCGGCCCCACAGGCCTGACCCGCGTCGTAAAGCGAGGCGGCCTCCTGCACCATCAGGCCGGCAGCGCGGCTTTGCGCGTAGGCCCGGGCGATCGGGAACTGGATCCCTTGATTCTGGCCAATGGGCCGACCAAAGACGGACCGTTCGCGGGCATAGTTTGACGCGGTCTTCGTGAACCAGTTGGCATCGCCAATACATTCCGACGCAATCAAGATACGCTCGGCATTCATGCCTGTCAGGACATAGCGAAAGCCCTTCCCTTCTTCACCAATCAGGCTATCGGCGGGAATACGCATATTATCGAAGAAGACTTCCGTGGTGGCGTGATTGATCATGGTACGGATCGGGCGAATGGTCATGCCATTCCCCACCACGTCGCGCATATCGACAATAAAGACGGAAAGTCCTTCCGTGCGTTTCTTGACCTTATCCTTGGGTGTGGTTCGCGCGAGCAGGATCATCAAATCCGAATATTCGGCGCGGCTGGTCCAGACTTTCTGGCCATTGATCACATAGTCGTCACCGTCGCGAACGGCCATTGTTGCAATGCTGGTCGTATCCGTGCCGGCTGTGGGTTCGGTAACGCCGAAGGCCTGCAGCCGCAAGTCGCCGCTGGCAATACCGGGAAGATATTTCTGTCGCTGGTCTTCTGATCCATGGCGGAGCAAGGTGCCCATGGTATACATCTGGGCATGACAGGCGGCGCCGTTACAGCCATTGCTGTGGATTTCTTCCAATATGGCAACCGCGACTTTTAAAGGTAGTCCGGCGCCGCCATATTGTTCGGGTATCAAGGACGACAGTAATCCGGCATCGGTTAAGGCCTGGACGAATTCCGACGGATAGGCTCGCTCCCGATCTTTTTCCTGCCAATAGCTGCCGGGAAAATCAGCACAGAGCTGGCGGACCGTTTGGCGAATTTGACCAATTACATCCTCATCAATCATGGCGACCATTACTCCTCAAACCCGTGCAGCGTGACGAAATTATCGAATTCCTCGCGCTCAGAGATGAGGTCGTTGATCACGGCGGTCTCATCCTTATATCCAAGCGCCATGCCGCAAAACAGCATCTCATGATCGGCAAGCGAGAGATGCTGCTTCAAAGTCCCGGGCCAGCGGGCCCATGCCTCCTGCGGACAGGTATCGAGGCCATATTCCCGCGCGAGCAGCATGATATTTTCCATAAACATGCCAACATCCGCATACTGGCCGATCTCCATCTGCCGGTGCAGAACAAAGAAAAGACCGACCGGGGCATCGAAAAAGCGGTAATTGCGCGCGAGCTGTTTCAATTTTCCCGGCGTATCCGAGCGCGGCACGCCAATCAGGTCATAGAGTTGCTGCCCAACCACGCGCCGGCGGGTTTTGTAAGGGTCGACGAGATCCAGCGGGTAGACATTATATTCCGGATCTTCCATCTGACCCTGTGCAAGTTTCCCCTCTATATCCTTGATCAACGCCTGCAACGGCTCGCCCACCAGAACATGAACGGTCCAAGGTTGCAGATTGCCGCCCGAGGGAGCGCGCTTCGCGGTCTCAATAATTTCGCGGATGGTTTTTTCCGGGACGGGCTTATCCAGAAACTGGCGTATGGTCACCCGTGATTTGATCGCCTCAGATACTTTCACAATAAACTCCTGATTCAGATTTCCGCCCTCATGCCGAAGGAGAGCGAGGAAATGATTGTCAAACGTCAATCAAAGCCGACATAGTGAACAACGTTTGTCACGTCATCGCGCTCGCTCACCAAGGTGTTCTCAATTGCCGTCGTATCTTCATAACCCATGGCCATGCCGGAAATCAGCACCTGATCGTCCGGAATATTGAGATGCCGGAGAATGGGATCCGGATAATTGATCCAGGCGGCTTGCGGACAGGTGTGCAGCCCCTCGCCCCGCGCGGCCAGCATGACGGTCTGCATATACAGGCCCGCATCGCTCCAACTACCACGGAGAAGATAGGAATCGATCGTGAAAAACAGCCCAACCGGCGCATCGAAGAATTTAAAATTGCGCCTGCCCTGCCGTATGGACCCTTCCCGGTCGCCCTTTTCAATGCCGAGCAAGCCATAGAGACCCCAGCCGACGCCCCGTCTCCGGTCACGGTGAATGTCCTTCCATTTAGCTGGATAGTAATCCAGCTCATCGTAGCTTTTCGCTTGCCCCTTTTCAGCCATGTCGAGGACGTCGCGGGAAATCGCGTCCTTGACTTCGCCGGTGCAAACATAGGTATGCCAGGGCTGTGTGTTTGTGCCGCTCGGGGCACGTTGTGACAGGGTCAGAATGCGGTCGATGGCTTCCTTCGGGACAGGCTGGTCCGTAAAGGCGCGGATTGACCGGCGGGTCAGGATTGCTTGCTCAACATCCATTATTTATATCCTCGGCTAAAACAGTAATATTGCGCCCCACGATAATATTAAAGAACGGCAGAATTTTACAATAATCCTGCCGTTCCGTTATTGCGATATGAAATGATCAGGCAATCTTCGCATAGCCGTTATTGAGGACCAATAGATCCCGCTCCTTCACCCGGCATCGGAAAGACGTGACATTCCCATCTTGCCACATCTCCGTGACGAGGGTTTCGCCGGGATAAACCGGCGCCGTGAAGCGAAGGCGCAAGGCTTTTAGTTTTGAAGGATCGTACCCGCAGACCTGCTTGAGAAGTGCATGTCCGGCAACGCCTAATGAGCCCAGCCCATGCAGAATAGGTGCCTTAAAGCCTGCGGCCGTGGCAACCCGTGGATCGGCATGCAGGGGATTGAAATCCCCGCTTAGGCGATAGATGAGAGCGGCCTGCTTCAAGGTTGGGAGTTCCACAACACTATCCGGTGCGCGGTCGGGAATCKRATGCGGCTTCGGGGCTTCGACCGCCGGACCACCAAAACCGCCATCGCCGCGACAGAATGTGGTGGAGGTCGTTGTCGCTAACAGATCGCCAGTGGATTTTTCACTGATTTCGCGGGTGGAATACATAAGCGCGCCTCGCCCTTCCCCCTTATCAATGATCTCGGTGATTTTGGTCGTGCCGATTACCGTACCTTCGGCGGGAAGCGGTTTATGGATTTCGATCCCCTGCTCCCCATGCAGCACCTTGACCCAATCGACGCCAAACTCCGGTTGTTTGAGGTAAAAGCCAGGAGAGGCCAACACCACAGCCATGGTCGGCAGGGCGAGCATATCTTCTTCATAGGTGAAGCGCAGCTGGTCCATATCGAGCGGGTCCATGGAAAGCCCGACGCCAAGGGCATACAGGATTGTGTCCTTGGTGGTATAGGTTTGTTCGACATCATCGAACTTCCAGTTTATCAGCTTGTCATAATCTATAGTCATGGTCGCGCCCTCCCTTATACCGGATCCCAACAGAACACATCGCCGGAGCGTTCCAGTGGCACCAGTGAAGATTTCACAGCCGGTCCAAAGCGCGAAGCCACCGTTTCCGGTGTCCAGCCTTCCGAGGCTTGCAGATTACGGATCGGACGAGGCTGGCTCATCAGACAAATCTCGTTATTTCGAACAACGAATATCTGTCCGGTGATATAGTTAGCCTGCTCGGACAAGAGATAGACAGCGAGCGGCGCGATTTTCTCTGGCGTCATCTGCTGGATCTTGGCAACCCGCTCACGCTCAGCATCGGTGCCTTGCGGAATGGTGCCGATAAGCCGTGACCAGGCAAACGGAGAGATGCAGCTAGAGCGCACATTAAAGCGCGACATATCAAGCGCAATGGAGCGTGACAAACCGGCAATACCGAGTTTCGCCGCCGCGTAGTTGGCCTGACCAAAGTTGCCGATAAGCCCCGAAGTCGATGTCATATGAACGTAGGAGCCGCTTTGCTGCTCCCTGAAATAAGGGGCGGCGGCACGGCTCACATTAAAGCTGCCTTTCAGATGCACGGCGATAACGCCATCGAATTGTTCTTCAGACATTTTGTGAAAAATCACATCACGAAGGATACCGGCATTATTGACAATACAGTCGATCTTGCCGAAATTGCTGCGCGCATCTTCGATCATTTGACCGGCATCATCGGCATTGGCGACATTGCCGTAGTTGGCAACCGCTTCCCCGCCCGCATCGGTAATGACTTTTACAACTTCAAGCGCCGGAATTTGATCCGCGCCGTCTCCCTGCTCGGACCCGCCCAGATCATTGACAACAACCTTGGCACCATGCTCGGCCGCCATAATGGCGATGCCGCGGCCAATACCTCGGCCAGCCCCGGTGACAACGACAACTTTACCTTCAAGCATTTTTGGATCTGACATGATCATCCCTTTTTTGTTTTTTTTATGCGATGCACCCGATCTGCCATCGGATGTGATTCAAGGGATTATAAACAATGACCAGAGGCCGTCGACAAAAAAATTCATTCGTGCATGTTTTTTTTCTATCCGGAACGATTGACCTATTTCCTGCCCGCCTTTGCCAGCGACTGGATGGCCGATGAGGCAGCGATTTTGCGCTCGTTAGCATAGGTTTCGTGGTTTTTCTCAATGTGCCGGAGACTATAATAATAATTCACCAATAGCCCTGCGGATTGAGCGAGACCGTTGGCCGAGCTATCACCAAGCCAGTTAATCTGCTCAAGCCGGGCGCCGTTGCCCAAGTGAAAGCGAGAAACAGGATCAAGCGGCCGCTCCCGACTTTTCTCGTTCATCAGATAATGCGCGCAGAGCTGGGTCAACGGCTCCTTTAGCTCTTTCGCCAGAGCAGGATTCTCAAACCAGTCCTTTTTGGCCAGCACGGATTTAACCGAACTCAGTTGTTTGGCGCTCAACCCGCCGACCGGCCCTTTGGCACCCTTCAGCCATTTCATAAAGCCCGGAATTGGCGAAAGGGTAGCAAAATGCTTCAGATTGGGTAATTCCGATGACAGCTCCGCAACGACCTGCTTGATCAGAAAGTTACCGAAAGTAATGCCTTTAAGGCCGTCCTGACAGTTACTGATGGAATAGAAAATCGCCGTGTCCGCCTTCTCGGCGCTGCCGCGCTCCGTCTCCCGCGACAAAAGTGGCTGTACAGCCTCCGCCAGGCCTTTGACAAGCGCCACTTCGACAAAAATAAGCGGCTCATCAGGGAGAGCCGGATGAAAGAACGCGAAACAGCGCCGGTCTTTATCCAGCCGGCGGCGCAAATCATCCCAACCGTCAATCTCATGAACCGCCTCATATTCGATGAGCTTCTCCAGCACCACCGCGGGCGTTCGCCAGTCGATACGCCGTAATTCCAGGAAGCCGCGATTGAACCAGGAACTGAGCAGATGACGTAAATCTTCATCAACGAATTTAAGCTCTGGATGCGCGCGGAGCTGACCAACCAGAAATTTGCGCATGGCGACAATGGCGGCCGTCCCACCCTGCGCAAAATTAATGCGCCGCATCAGCTCCTGGCGCGGGGCTTCGATGGCGGTGCTTAAGTTGTGCAATACCTCCGGGCTCGGGTTCTTGTGATAGATTGCAACAGCCGCATCAACGGCTTTTTGATCCGGGGCAAGCTCCCGATCAAGAAAGCTGAAAAACGCACGTTTCTTATCATCAGACAAGGTTTCCCATACTTCAACGATTTCGCGGGCCAACGCCATGCCGGACGCCTCCCCCTTCTGGGTTAGCAAGTCCTGACAAAGCCCTTCAATGCTATGGCTTCGGGCCTTCCCCGTCCCCCGATCCAAAAGTTCGCGGCCGGTATCGGCAATGGAGTTAAAAAGTTGAGAAACGAAAGTTGAGGCCATCTATATCGCCGATCCCATTATTTTTGTTGGCAACCAGGTTACAATATCGGGGAAAATACACAGAAGAATAATCCCGACAACCATACAAAGCATAAAGGGAAATGCACCCTTTAATATGGTTGGCAAGGAAATCTCCGGTGCAATCCCGTTGATCACATACAGATTCAATCCCACTGGCGGTGTAATCAGCCCTATTTCCATATTTATGGTCAGGATGACGGCAAACCARTAGGGATCAAAGCCTGCATTAATGATTATGGGGAGCAATATGGGCGCTGTCATGACAATCACGGCGACGGGCGGTAAAAAGAACCCGGCGACCAGCAAAAACACATTGATCATGGCCATGAGAACCCAGCGATTAACGTCAAGTCCGGCGATATATTCGGCGATGGACTGGGTCACGAACAGGCTCGACAAGGTATAGGCAAACAGCGCGGACGATCCGATAATCATCAGGATCATCACGCTTTCACGGGTGGAACTGCTCAGGATTGCCCAGATTTTTTTTGGCTGAACGATCTTATAAATCACCGCCACCAGCACCAGACAGAAAAACGCACCGACACCGGCGGCTTCCGAGGGCGTTGCAACGCCGCCGTACAACACAAACAAGATGCCAATTACGATGGCCATAAAGGGCGCGACCTTTGGTAAAACCTCAAACTTCTGCTTCCACGAAAAAGCGCCGATTTTTTCGCGAAAATCAAAGCCACTGCGCCAGGCGAAAAAGATCGCCCAGGCCATAAATAATGCTGTCAGCATCAGGCCCGGCAGCACGCCGGCAAGGAATAACCGGCCAATGGACGTTTCGGTGGCGATACCATAGACGATCATGGTGACGGATGGCGGGATCAGAATGCCGAGGGTGCCGCCTGCGGCGATGGCTCCCGTCGCCAGACTATCGGGATAGCCGCGCTTCTGCATCTCCGGAATGCCCATTTTACCGATGGCGGCGCAGGTGGCGGGCGACGAGCCACTGAGGGCCGCGAAGACAGAACAAGCCCCGATATTTGAGATAATCAGCCCGCCCGGTACGCGAGTCAGCCAGCGATCAAGCGCTTCAAACAAATCCTTGCCCGCCGGAGAGGACGCCACAGCCGCCCCCATCACAATAAACATCGGGATCGAGACCAGAGAAAATTCAGCGATGCCCGCGAAGAAAATATCGGCGACCACCGACAGGCTGGAAAATCCTTCAAACATCACCAGAAAAGCAAATGAGACCAACCCCAGCCCAAAGGCGACGGGCATCCCCGTGGCAAGAAGAACGATAATGGCAACGGCGGCCAGAATACCAATATAAATTGGATCCATTTTACTCCGCCTCCACTAGATTTTCAGGCGCCGCGAAGGGCTCCTGATAATTAAAGGCGACGCCCAGTATGTCGGCCACATACTGCAGGCTCAGAAGCAGCATTCCGACAAACATCGGCAAGAACGCGATCCAGAGTGGCAGCTCCCAGATGGTATCCGTCACCCAGCCGCCGTCATAGGCCTCAAAAAAGAAATTGAAGGCTTGCCACGTCAGGACGGCGCAAAAGACCAGAGCCAAAAGCGACGCGATCAACGCGAGAGCTTTCTTGGGACCCCCGGATAGATAATGAGGGAGTAAATTCACATTTACATGCCCCCGGATGAGGAGCACATAGGGACTCCCGAGAAACGTCGCGGCCACGATGGCGTAGGTTACATATTCCGTCTGCCATATGGTGGATTCGTTCAGGAAATAGCGAAGAACCACCATCTGGCAAACCACGAGGATGGCGGAGGACACAAGCAGGGCAGAGACCACACCAAAAAATCGGGATATGGCCTGAATTATTCTGATGAAATAGGACATCTGGATTCCTGTAACATAAAATACAAGAAAAACTCCCGGCCCCACAATCATGTGACGCCGAGAGTTCCGAGGCGTGATGAGGATCTAAATCCTAGTCAACGGAAAGAGCTTTCTGGATCAAGACGGCGCCGCCTTTGACATTCTCTGAAAAGCTTTTGTACGATGTCTCGTTGGCAATATCGCGCCAGGCCTTGACCTGCTCCGGTGTCATCGTCACCACTTCAACGCCGGCATCTTCGTAGGTTTTGACCAATTTTTCATCAAGGCCTTTTGCCGCTCCAACAAAGAATTCTTCGGCAACTTTGCCCGCCGCCATTAACGCATCCTGTTGCTTCTTGTTCAGCTTGTCGAAGCTCGCTTTTGACATCAGGATCGGCTCATACATAAACCAAAGCGCATTTTCGCCCGGTGCCGTCAGGCATTTCACCTGCTCGTAAATCCGGTAGGATACGAAGCTTCCGGAGCTGGTATTGGCGGCATCGAGAACGCCGGTTTGCAGGCCGTTATAAATTTCCGAACTCGGCATCGATGCAATGGAGGCATCGGCCCCGACCAGCATTTGCTCAAATGCCTTACCGGCAGCGCGTGTGACCTGGCCCTTCATGGTTTCCGGACCGAGGATACAGTTTTTTGTGGAGGCAAATCCGCCGGCAAGCCAGGCATCAGAAAGTACAATAACGCCAGCGTCATTAATAATTTTCTTGATATCATCCATAAACGGAGACGCGTTAAGGCGCATGGCATGATCGTGGTTTTTGACAAGACCCGGCATTAATGTGGCATCAAATTCCGGATGCCGACCAGCTGCATAAGAAAGTGGAAACGCGGATATATCCAGCTGACCTTTGGTCATGGCGCCCCATTGTTCCTTCGGCTTATACAGGCTCTTTCCAGGATAGACCTTAATTTCAAGGTCCACATCCGCCTTACTGACTTCGCGGGCAATAATCTGCACCATCTCGTCGCGAACATCACCTTTACCGCCTGGCCACTGATGCGAGGCTTTCAGCGTTTCCGCGGACGCACCAACCCCTGCTAAAGCAGAAAGACCGATTCCCATAGCGACGGCCAACGACACCGATTTTAGTCCTGTTGTTCCTAGTTTCATTTTTATTCCTCCCGAGCCGGTATGAAAATATTGAACCGGTTATATTATTGATTGTCACCATCCCGAAAGACCGGCTTTCAGAGAGTGGTTGAAAAAACTGTATGCGAAATATTTAATCTTGTATACAAAAAATCTTTTATGAATGTGGTAACCCTGCTATTGTTCACCAAAATCTTGTAACTGGAAGTAAGATGGCGACGTCTCACGCAAATGAACTCCTCCCTGTGCTTGAACAGGAAATTGTCACCGGCAAGCTGACGCCCGGCACCCGGCTGGACGAAACCCTGCTGGCGGAGCGTTTCGGCGTTTCCCGCACCCCCATACGCGAGGCGCTCAATCGTCTGTCTGCGGCGGGTCTTGTCGAAATTCGCC
>NVRR01000015.1 GCA_002732675.1 Sneathiella sp.
ATCGAGGAAAAGGTGGTTCATGGGTTGGGCGCACAGGATCATGCATTGCTCATAGATCTTTTGAAACAGTTCCATAAAGTAATCTAGGGTACGGCCTGTATATAACCTTCGAGAATGCCCCGGTTCTTCACCACTAGCTCTTTCAGCCAGTTGGCCATCTGGCGAAACCTCGGTGTATTGTTCAAATCCTTGTGGAGGATCAGCCAGGCTTCCCGCTGCAAGACGGGATCTGGTCCGGTAAGCCGTTCAATTCCATCAATACTGTCGCCCAGAACGCACGGTAAAACCCCAATGCCGATGCCGGAGCGGATTGCACTTGCCAGGGAAATGGCCGAACTGGTTGTCATTCTGACATCCAGGTTTTGAAAATTATCCTGTAGCCATTGCATTTCGGGGATTTGGGATAAGGTCTCGTCATAAGTAATCCAGGGCAGGGCCTGCCATTCAGAAGCGGTACGGAAACGCCTATGCTCTTGCACACCATAGACGGAAAAGCCCACATTCCCCATTTTGCTGATGATCATGTTGCCATGGTCCGGCCGCGCCAGTCGGATGGCGATGTCGGCCTCGCGCCGTTCAATATACAGATTGTTATTCTCGGCCACGAACTCCGCTTTAATATTGGGGAATCGGTGATGGAAGTCGGCCATTCTGGGGATGACGAAGTTACTGATCAGGCTCTCAACGGCGGTGACGCGGACAGAGCCGGAAAGCGCTGCATCGCTATCCGAAACGGCATGGGAAATTGCCAGTATGTTGAGTTCAAGGGCTTCCGCATGGACATTAATCGTTTGTCCCATGTCGGTCAGGATCTGGCGGCCGTTTTCCTTGCGGAAAAGCCGGGTTGAAAGATCTTGCTCGATGGCGGCGATCCGGCGGGTAACCGTTGTCTGATTGACCTTCAGGTGCCGCGCTGCCGCAGACAATGTTCCGCTCCGCGCAACAGCCAGAAAATATTTTACGTCATTCCAATTCATCTCTGCATTTTTGCAGATAAATACTGCAAAATAAAGGATATTTGTTGTGAAAATGCAGCTCTATTTTGAGAAGCATATTTTCACGAATGGAAGGAATACCCATGCAGGTCCCAAAAACACTTCTTTCGCTCTCTGGTGCCGATATGACACCCGGAGCGCTGTCGAAATCCACCCTCATCGTTATCGACTGCCAGCAGGAATATGTGGATGGGATGCTGCCTCTGCCTGGCGTCGCGGCTGCGCTTGAGGAAGTAAGCCGTCTTTTGGTCATGGCCCGCGCTGCCGGTACGCCCATACTACATATTGCGCATAAAGGCGCGGCGGGCGGTGCCTTTGACCGCGATGGCGCGGGCGGTCAGTTCGCCCGTCATGCCGCCCCGGAAAAAGAGGAAAGCGTTATTGAAAAGCCGCTTCCCAATGCGTTTGCGAAAACCAGTCTAGCTGAAGAACTCGAGAAAATTGGCCGCAAAGAACTTATTGTCTGTGGGTTCATGACCCATATGTGCGTGAGCTCAACTGTTCGGGCGGCGATGGATCTGGGATATCGCAACACGGTGATTGCTGCGGCTTCCGGCACTCGCGATCTTCCCGGCGTGAATGGCGGCGGCATTATAACGGCAGATGTGCTTCATCAGGCAAGTCTCGCGGCGCTTGCAGACAGGTTTGCGATTATTGCAGGGTCCGTTGCCGACTTGCCGGAATAGAATTACCGTCACGCATTACATATGATTCGCCCATTTCAAGGGTAAAAACCCCAATTGCACATGATCTATGCGGGCGTATAAAACTACACTCCATACGAGAAACTATATATAGTATGTCCGTATTGAGAGAACTAATACATAGTCGGTCAATATCTAATTTGGTGCATAAATAAAAAATATAGCAACTAAAACGCTTGTTCATCCACAGACCCATCGTCATACTTTCTTTATCAGCAGGACCCGCCCTCTTCGGAAGGCGATATGACAGGGGGATGATATGGGACTAATCTTTAGGGATATGAATAAGGCGCTTTCCGTTAAATCCTGCTATTCAAAGGGCCTGTTTTCGTCTGCGATTTTTGTCCTGATCTTCTTGCTCTCCGCCGCTTTTTTTATCACAGATAGCCCGGTTGCCGACTTGCAATCGGCGCTGGGCTATCAAGTGGCCCTGACCGAATAGGCGCCGCTTGCGCGTCATTCACGTCGCGGAATGCATGGGTTTGTGTCCCTGACAACAATTCCTTAATGATTGATGGTTACATTTTATCATTTGCTCAGTCGACGGACGGAGCGGAATAAATTTTTTTGACAGTAAGTTACCGCAATGAATGACACAGAAAGCCAGCTTGCAATTTTGCGCACCCTTGCGCTGGATACCAATGTGAATTCAGTGACCTTATTGGCGACGGATTATCTCAATCACTTTAACGAAGCGCTAATGCTGGCAGAGCTGCTTGTCGATATGCCCGATATGCTGGAGGATTTTGCCGCCTGGGCGCCAAAGGGGTATCAGGATCATTTCCGCGACAGTGGCATCGCCGACCGACAATTGGCCATCGACGCCTATGATTTCGCGCCGCCGGAGTATAAAATGCCCTTTGAGGCGACAATCGACCAGCTTAACCTGGAGATTACCGATTTGCAGGATGGTTTGTCCCTTGGCGGCGATCCGTCGCCTATAAGCGGTGCAATACATGAGCTGGACGTAAAATGTGACAGACTGCGCAAGCTGATTGACCGGGCCGGCGGTATTATCAACGGTCAGGTGATGGACGACGGGCTTTTTACCCGCACCTCGGCGCCGGACCAGAATGACAACCGCGTATCGGCCGAGGAAACGCTGGGCCAGGGTGATATTGATGCCTTGTTTGACTGACCATAGCGCAAAGCGAAAACGATGTGCTGCCCTGCACTGGGCGGCGCGATTTGTCGTTCCCGTGGCCTTGTCAGTTGCCGTGTTGGTGAGCGCCGGGTCTGCCCATGCTGAAACCAACGAGAAATGCCTGGCGTCCTGGAAGAAGCCGAGCATCGATATCAAAAGGATAACGGCGAAACCAACGATCAATCACAAGAAAAATAGCCGGCAAATAGAGGCCGTCGCAAAAAAAAGCAATTTTGTGAAGGCGAAGGGCTATAAGCGCTTGCTCGGCTTGAATAATGTTTCGCTAGCGCAAAATATTAGCGTTTCGACATCGCATAGTAAGGCGAAAGATGGCCGATACTGCATCCGGCTGGAGAAAGTCAGTTTCGACTTCGGGATACGGAAAACGGAAATCTATATTGATCGCAAATATCGAAAATCCACTTGCGCTTACAAAGTGACGCTTGAACATGAGAATGAACATACGCGCCTCAACCAAAAAACTGTCGATGAATATCGGCCGAGAATCAAGAAGGATCTGAAAAAGAGTGTGGTGCAGATAAAGCCGTTTCTAACGCGCGATCCGAACTTCGCTATCCAGTCTATCATCAGCCGGATATCCTTCGATATGAAGCCACTTCTTGAGGAATTCAGCGCGGCGCGGCAAGCTGCGAATGATGTGATCGATACGAAACAGTCCTATCTCGCCACACATCGGAAATGTAACGACTGGTAAGCAGGTTTTTTCAGCCATTTGCAATTTATTAACAATCCTTTGCAATTTATTAACAATTCCTTGCTCTAATGATCACAAATCAATCCAAGCGTTTGATTTAGCTGAGAATTCAGCCTAGTTGGGACAGAGAACTGACATGATCATTGCCGAAGATATCAAGAAAATGTTGCGGGCCCTGGAGGCAGAAAACGACCACAAGTCAGGCGGTACCGCGAAAGATCGGAGATTTAGCCGAAACAGCGTTAAATGGCGAGCGACAATCCGTTGCGAGCAAGGTCATGCCTGTCTTCATGAGGAAGAACGCGAAGCGTCCGGTGTCATCAAGGACATATCAGCCAATGGCGCCCGGATCGACGTTCGCGGGTCATTTTTCGAGAAAAACAACCTGTTGCTGACCATTGCGGAAATGGGCGCGCTACGGTGTGACCTGGTTTGGCGTCGGGGTAATAAAATTGGCGTGCAGTTTACAGAGGACCCTCAACATGTCCTCGACCTGCTACGTAAAATTATCCCTGAGATTGACGAAACTGTTTGCTGATGACAGAGGGCCATTATCATCTGGCTTCGGTGTTGCTTTATGATCCGGACCCTGCGTTACGGCATAACACCAGAAGCGCCCTCCTCAATATCGGCTTCGGCGATGTCGTCGCTGTGGAGGAGTTTGGCGAGTTCCTAGATAAAGCTTCGACCGGTGAGTTTGATCTTGTGCTTGCCGATGCTCGCTCCCCCGATGGACGTACACTTAGCCTTGTTCAGGACATCCGCCGGAATATCCGGGGCAAGAATCCGTTTGTAAATGTTATTATCTCGCTGTGGGACACGGCTCCTGAAATTGTTGAAACGGTCATTAATTCAGGCGCCGATGATCTGATCTCCCGGCCTATGTCGCGCACCCATATCCTGGAACGGGTGGTACGCCAGGTCGAGGCACGGAAGCCCTTTATTGTCACCACGGATTATGTCGGCCCCGACAGGCGACAGGTGCCGCGCGGCTATCCGCTAGGATCGGCGATGGTGGTCCCCAATAATCTGCAGGCGAAAATCCAGAACAAGCCGGAATTTGCGGCGACACCTGAAACCATTCAGGCGGCAACGCAGGCGGTGAACGACCGAAAAATCGCCATTTATACGGAACAGCTCCAGCGACTATCGTCAGCATTGCTTTTGCTGTCTGCCGGGTTCGAGGAAATGAGTGACCGTAATGGTGTTGCTCATAACATGTGCAGCATTGCCGAACGCCTGTCCGCCCGCATTGAGGGAACGAAGCTCTCCCATGTTACGTCGTTGTGTGACGGCTTGACCGATTTGCTCCGAAATATCGAGAAATCTCAAGCGGTGTTGAGCGTTCAGGAGCGAGAATTACTGGTGCAGATCCCGCTGGCGATCCAGAAGGCTTGTGCCCAGGTGCAGGAAACGGTCTCTGTTGTCTTTGATATTCGAGATGTCTCGGCCCGTCTTCGTCGCCGCCGGGCGCGGCTGCCCGCAGCGGGGTTTGGGGACAGAGCGTAAAGCTTCCCTAAGGGGCGGGTGGTTTCGCCTGATTACTCCGGTGTGTCCCCAGAAACAGATTGGTTTCGCTCGCCTGTATCCCRTCGATGACGCGTAAGCGTTGGAGTGCNTTGTCGAGGTCSGCAAGCGTGTCTGTGCCAAATTCCACGACAAGRTCCCATCGYCCGTTGGTCGAATGGATGGCCTGAATTTCGGTGAAGCCACGTAATCGGTTGATGATCCGCTCATTCCCCTTGCCTTCTATTTCAATCAAGGTGATGCCGCGGACCGGCATGTCACTCGCATCTTCTTTCAGCACCACTGTAAAGCCGAGGATATCGCCGTCGCGGACCATCCGTTCCATCCGGCTGCGGACCGTCGCCCGCGAGACCCCGAGTTCCAGCGCCAGTTCGGAGATTGCAGCGCGGGAGTTTTGCCGAAGGGCTGCCACAAGATTCTGATCAATTTTATCCATATTGGAAAAATAACCTATCGTATTGATAAATTCAAGGCAGAAATTTCCCAATTTTTGGAATTGATACTGCCATTAAAGCCATATCATATGATCAATATGACGTATCACGCCGCCGCGGGCGGATTTTGAAAAGGAAAACATGATGATGCAACGATCAATCGCTCTGATTGGCGCCCCTGCCGATACTGGCGGCGGGCAAAAAGGCTGTCTGATGGGTCCTGACGCGTTACGGACGGCGGGGATCGCCGACGTGCTTGGTGATCTCGGCCATCGGGTCCAGGATTTTGGGAATTACCACCTGACATCGGAAAAAGATGTACCGCATGAGAATGCCTCGGTTCATCATCTGGCGGATTACGGTGAGGTGATCAGAGAGCTTAATGATGCCTGCACCAGCAGCTTAGAGGATCGGCACATGCCGATTTTCCTGGGCGGGGATCACTCTATTGCCGCCGGTATTCTGCCGGGGTTGGTGCATCAGGCGAATGCGGCGGGTCAGGAGCAATTCGTCCTCTGGCTTGACGCACATCCCGATTTTCAAACATTGGAGAGCACGGAAAGCGGCAATCTGCATGGCACGCCTGTCGCCTATATGGTCGGCGAACCCGGCTTTGAAGGATCTCTCCCGGCTCTCAACCAGCGGGTCAAGCCTGAGAATATCTGCATGATGGGCATTCGTTCTGTCGACCCGGCGGAACGTATCCGGATCACGGAGACAAAAATCGAAGTCCATGATATGCGGGCCATTGATGAAACCGGTTTCGCCGCGCCGCTTCGGGCATTTCTCGCGCGGGTCGAGGCTGCCAATGGCCGGTTGCATGTCAGTCTGGATGTGGATTTTCTTGACCCTGAGATTGCCCCGGCAGTTGGCACGACGGTTCCCGGCGGCGCCAGTTTCCGCGAAGCCCACCTGATCATGGAAATGCTCCATGACAGCGGCCTTGTGACCTCTCTTGATATATCGGAGCTAAATCCGTTTCTGGATGAACGTGGGAAAACCGCAACGCTCCTGGTTGATCTGGTGGCCAGTCTTTTTGGCCGTCAGGTTTTTGATCGCCCGACACGGAGTTTTTCATCATGACCATCACACCCCCCAAAGACATCAATATTGTTCCCTTCGTCAATGTCGATAATATGATGAAGCTCATCCTCGACGTCGGTATCGAGAATTTCCTGCGCGAACTTGCAGGCTTCGTTGAGGATGATTTCAGACGCTGGGAGCTGTTTGACAAAGCGGCACGTGTTGCCTCGCATTCCACCGAGGGTGTGATCGAGCTGATGCCGACAAGCGATGGCGACGTTTATGGTTTTAAGTATGTGAACGGACACCCGAAGAATACCCGTGAAGGATTACAGACTGTCACCGGATTTGGCGTGTTGTCGCGGGTTGATACGGGCTACCCGGTGCTGTTTTCGGAAATGACGATCCTGACGGCGCTTCGGACCGCCGCCACTTCGGCGGTCGTTGCAAAATATCTGGCGCCCAAGGATGCGGGCTGTATGGCGATTATCGGCAATGGCGCGCAATCGGAATTTCAAGCGATGGCATTCAAGGCTTTGCTCGGCGTCGATAAATTACGGCTTTTTGATATAGACCCGGAGGCAACGGAAAAATGCAGCCGCAATCTTGCAGGCAAGGGCTTTGACATTGTCTGTTGCACTTCGGCGGAGGAGGCGGTTGAAGGCGCCGAGATCATCACCACCGTCACGGCGGACAAGCAATGCGCGACCATTCTTACCGATAATATGGTCGGTGCCGGGGTTCATATTAATGCGGTCGGCGGCGATTGCCCCGGCAAGACGGAACTGCACAGGGATATTCTGCTGCGATCCGATATTTTTGTTGAATACCCGCCGCAGACACGGATTGAAGGCGAGATCCAGCAGCTCGCCGCCGATCATCCAGTGACCGAGATTTGGCAGGTTATTTCGGGAGCCGCCGACGGCCGCCGGGATGCCCGGCAGGTAACCCTGTTTGATTCTGTCGGCTTCGCCACGGAAGATTTCTCAGCACTTCGGTATGTTCGGAGCAAACTCCCCGGCACGCCGTATTTCGACAACCTTGATATGCTGGCGGACCCGGATGACCCACGCGATCTGTTCGGGATGGTGCTTCGGGCTGCAAAGGCGGCTTAGGTCGCTAGTTGCCGTCCGTCTGGAAATGATCCATCCGGCCATACAGCGACTGCATATCGGCGAATTCCTTTTGGTCATGGAATTCGCAATGTCCGGATGTAAAGGCCTTGGCGACCTCAACGGTGTAACGCGCGGCCATCTCTACATCGACGACATGCGTCGCGCCGGTTGCGCAGCCGGCAACAGTGGTTTCCGTTGCAATGGCAACGCCGACCACCGGTACTTTCGTTGCTGTGCAGGGCTGCATGATGCTGTTTAGATGATAAAGACCGTTGCCATAGGGCGTGATATCCTGCTGGGCGAGGGCAAAGACATTGGGCAATTGACCGGTCACCTGCATCATCAGATCCAGCAGATTATCACTGGTTTTGAGAATATATCCCTGCAGTACCGTCGGCGAAATCGCAAAACCACGACAATTGATGACCTTGTTGCCTTTGGTGGTGTCGACGGAAAGAATGGCATCCATATGCGCCGAGACCTCCCAGTCATTTTTTACTGACATTTCAATGGGAGAATCCATGAACGGCACCGGCTCGTGGGCGCGCGTTGGCGCGTCAGGACAGATATGTGTGGTAATGATAACGT
>NVRR01000016.1 GCA_002732675.1 Sneathiella sp.
CGCCGCCGCCAGATTGCAATGGCGGATCTTGCCGTTTGCACCCGCGATTAAAAACGGCACCGTCGAGAAATCAAGGAAACCTTCCAGCAATGACTTCGTTTGCGATTGCTGTTCCATCGCCCGGCGTTTGAGGAATTCAAACCGCAAGCCCATGACCACAGCGACCCCCAGCAACAGGCCAATGGCGATCAGAGTGGTGTAGAGTGAGTTCAGGTTCGACTGGTCTTTCTCGAGGGCCGTCAGTACCAGCATGCGGATATCCGCCCTGTCCTGCTCGTCCATCGCCAGAAGCTGCTGCAGGGCCGCGAAAGCCGGGGCATCGTCAATTTCGATCGCCGCATCTATTTCCCGAATGGACTTGCCTTCGGCGCGCAGCTGTTCGACTTTATTGACGTTGACGAAATAGGCGCGCAGGACCTCATCAATGACGGCCACCTGTTCGGCCGCCACCGGACCATAGCGCTGTTCAACGAATTTCAGCTGAGCACGGGCGTTTTCGAAATAGGTAAAGAATTTTTCCTTATGGGCTTCGTCACCGCGGATCAGATAATCCTTGAAGTTGTGGATAAGCCCCTGAAAGCCGATCAGGGCGATCAGCCGCTCCGTATGATCTTCGGCATCATTGAACTGGCGATCGGCCTGTATCCATTTCGTCGGTGCGTTCAGGGAATAGACCTGATATGTCCAGAAAAACAGCAGGGCAAAAAGAGCTGCCAAAAATGCCAGTATTACCCCAAAATTCTTTTGAAAATTCTCCACCACGAAAACAAATTCCTAAGACAAGTAATCTATACTCAAACTGAGGATGCAAGGATCCCGGAATTAGTTTTGCCGTGAAATTCTTAATATTTTCTTAATTTTAAAAAATCAGGAAGTATTATTTTTTAATCAGCACAAATCTGTGATCATTTAGGTTCATTTTGATGCTTTTTATTCCATTTTCCGATTAGGCACCTTTATGTTGGCGAAAGTTTGTCGACATTATGAAATCTAATAAATACAGGTGCTTGGCGCCTCACCTTAAGGAGAGTCTGGAGGCTCGAATGCCCGCATTTTGGTCCCGAAAATTTGCCCAACTACCGCCTAGGTCAAACGGGTATTTATCTGGACATGAGAATGCAGGGTTTGATGCACTGGACAGCGATCGGCGATCTCGAGCAGTCGCGTCTTCTGTTCCGTTGTCAGATCGCCTTTAAGTTCTATTTCCTTGTCAATCTGATCGATCTTGCCCGTCGCCCCCTCGCATTCCGCGCAATCCTCGGCGTGGATTTTCTTGTGGCTAAGGCGCACGGCAACCTGCTCCAGCGGCCATTTCTTACGGTCCGCATACATCCGCACCGTCATTGACGTACAGGCGCCAAGGCCGGAGACCAGCAAGTCATACGGTGTCGGCCCGGTATTGCTGCCGCCAACATGAAACGGCTCATCCGCCCGCATCGGATGACCGGTGCTATCTATTTTCTGAGCAAATTTACTGGTGCCCGCCTCAACGACGACAGTGCTGTTTTCATCGGCCTTGAGGGCGGTTTTCGGCGTTTCTTCCTGGAGCGCCGGGACATATCTCTTTGCCCAATTGCCGATGATATCGGCGACATAAATGGCATCAGCGCGACGGCTGAGCAGATGGTCGGCGCCATCAAGAGAGATAAAGCTCTTGGGATGTTTGGCGGCGCCGAAAATATTCGCGGCATTATTAATACCGACGGTCTGATCCAGCGGCGCATGAAAGATCAGTAACGGTTTATGGAGGTTTTTGAGGTGCTCCTCCTGCGCCTGCCCGCGGATATCCTCAAGGAACTGCTTCTTTACTTTAAACGACCGACCGCCGATATTGACCGTCGCCTCACCGCTCTCCTCAATATCCTGCTGATGATCGAGAAAATGATGACCGACATGGGCGGGATCAAAGGGCGCGCCGATGGTGACAATGGCCTGTTCGCCCTCCAGCTCCGCCGCCGCCGCCAGAACCGCCGCCCCGCCAAGGCTATGGCCGATTAGAATGCTCGGTGTTTCATAATTCTCAGAAAGGTATCTAACAGCCAGCAGCAAATCATTGATGTTGGAGGAAAAATTTGTGTTTTCAAACTCACCACCACTCTGGCCAAGACCGGTAAAATCGAAGCGTAAGGTGGCCACGCCCAAATCCGTGAGCGCCGCAGCCACCCGGGAAGCGGCGAATATATCCTTCGAACAGGTAAAGCAATGGGCGAAGAGCGCATAGGTTTTTGGCTTCCCCACTGGCAAATCCAGCCGGGCGGCCAACAGCCCATCCGATCCTTCAAAGGTAATTTTCTCCGACCGCATCAGTCCCTCCCGCTTGCCCAAAATTCGCCACATACAGGAATGTAGTCATTGTCGGCTGTTGCAACAATCCAATTATGCGAAGGGTAACGGGATATTGAAGGGAGACGTCAGAATGACATGCTAACTTTCGTCTGAGACCGCAATGTGTTCGAAAAGATGATCCAGGACATTGGTCACATCGACTTCGCCAAAAGTAACGGCAAAGGCAGGATCGCTATCTGCGTCCGCCGCCAAATCCGAATTCTTCCAGAAAATATCGTCATCACGGTTTTCAGCAGGCGCAACATCACGAGCCAACTGGCGTCCGAAGGAGAGCCCGATGCTATCAAAGACCATATCAAGATCGACAGACGTTTGATGATTTTCCGAAAATATTGCCATAAATTCGATGGACGACGGTCCGGTTTCCGGTCTGTTCCCAGGATCGACCCGGAAAACTTCCAGATCAAAATCAACGTCACCCCGCGACATATTATCATCTGGCCCGTCAAGGAGAAGGCTGATATCAGAGCTTTCCACCAGCATGTCGGAGAAATCAGCCGGCTCGGCAAGTTGGAGTGTGGGCCTATTATCGATAATAATTTCCTCACCGTGGTCTCCGAGCATATAGCCAAGATCTTCCCCGGTTGTGATCGATCTTTCCGTGACTGAAAAAGTATAGATCTCGTCAATACTGACGTCGCCATAATGATAATGACCGAGTTCCGCAACATCCGGGCGTGCAGTATCCTGCCCGCGCACGCCGAAGGCATCCGTCTCCTGGTCGGTTTCAGAGGCGCCCTCTAAAGTTGTCAAATCGGCCTGCATTTCAAAATCCATGATCCTGATGGCGGTCAGCAGAGAAATAGGTTTCTCTTACTACCTCGGCGCCATCAATTCGTTGGGTCTCAATCTATTCTGTCTCAGTTTAGAGAAGAATGAAACAGCCCGCATACCCAATATGGGGGAGACGGTTGCAATTATTTTCACAACATAACTATGCATATTAATCAATAGTTTAGGCTAAAAAAAGGCAGTTATGTTTAAAAAAATATGAACAAAAATCGATCGATCACTCCCCCAAATGCATGAGGGCAGCATACACGGCGGGATTACAATAAATACTATTCTACCTTAACGAAATATTCATCTAATTCTCGTAAAAGTTTAGACAATTAATAAACTTATACAATGTAACAAGGCAGTGTGCGTTCAAAGTATTGTTCGGTATAGAATTTGGAGAGAAGCTGATGTTTGGTATGAAGTTAAAGATTTCCCATAAATTACCGCTGATTATTGTTGGCGGGTCCCTCGTGACGGCCCTGGTTTTGGCAACAACCAGCTACATTCAGAGTTCAAACACCCTCTATCATGAAATCGAAAAAGAGCTTCATACCATTATTGAAGAACGAACCCAGGCACTTCATGGTTATCTGGAATCGATACAGGAAGACCTTGATATCATCGCGGCAAGTCCGTTTACCCATGACGCCTTGAATGATTTCGAGGCGGCCTGGCAGAATATCCACGGTAATCCAACGGAATATCTGCAAAATCAGTATATTGAAAACAATCCACACCCGCTTGGGGAAAAGGAAAAGCTCAACGGCACCAATGATGGCTCTGCCTATGATCAGGCCCACCTTAAATACCATGGCTGGTTTCGTGATCTTCTTTACAAAAGGGGCTATTACGATGTTTTCCTCTTCGATCCAAATGGCAACCTCGTCTATTCCGTCTATAAGGAGGCGGATTACGCGACCAATATGAATACGGGCCAGTGGAAAGAAACCGATCTTGCGAACGCTTTCCGCGCCGCGGCAAAAAATGCCGGCACCGGGCAGATTGTATTTTTTGATTTCAACCCCTACCAACCGAGTGCTGGCGCTCCGGCGAGCTTTCTCGCCACGCCGGTTATGGGAACAGACGGCGCATTGCTTGGCGTTCTCGCCTTTCAGATGCCCATTGCCCGCCTTAACAAGATTATGAACAACAGCACAGGACTGGGAGAAACCGGCGAGAGCTTTATCGTTGGTCAGGATCATTTAATGCGCAGCGATTCACGTTTTTCCGATAGCTCGACCATTCTCAAACGTAAAGTCGAAAACGATCCTGTCAATAAGGCACTAGCGGGCGAATTTGGTATTACTGATGCCAAGAATTTTCGCGATATGGACGCTGTCATCGCCTATGGCCCGATGGAGTTCCTCGGAACAACCTGGGCCGTTATTGCGGAAGTGGAAGAAGAAGAGTTTGCCGCGCCCGTCGTTGACATGCGAAACACCCTGATTGAGGAGGGTGCCATTATCCTCTTGATCGTCGGCGGCGTCGGTATTTTCCTCGCCCGCGGAATTTCCGGGTCTCTCGGCAAAATTAATAGAACGATGACACAGCTGGCGCAGGGCGATAATACGGTCGAGGTTCCCTATCAGGATCGCACCGACGAGATCGGCGAGATGGCGCTTTCCGTCCAGTTCTTTAAAGACAACGCCATTGAACGCGAACGCTTGACGGAAGAAACGGAAAAAACCGCCAAGGAGCAGGCGGAGCGAGAAAAAGCACAGCGCGACGCAGAGGCCAAAAAGGAAGCCGCGGAAAGAGAGAAAGAACGTGCCGATAATGCGGCGCGCGAAGCCCGCACCACCAAGATCACGGACATGATCAACGGGTTCGATGCGAAAATCAAATCCCTCATCACAACCCTTAACAGCTCGGCCACCAACTTCAGCACCAACGCCGACCAGCTCAAGGAAACGGCCGAAACGACCAATCTGCTATCCACGGAAGTATCCGTCGCCTCAGAACAGACGACGGCCAATGTGCAGACAGTCGCCGCCGCCGCCGAGGAATTGTCTTCCTCCATTGTTGAAATCAGCCGTCAGGTGACACAAGCCTCCGGCGTTTCTGAAGAAGCCGTGGCGGAAGCGACCGCCAGTATCGCCTCTGTCAATGATCTCGCGGAACGGGCCCAGAAAATTGGCGATGTTGTCATCATGATCAGCGATATTGCCAGCCAGACCAATCTGCTCGCCTTGAACGCGACCATCGAAGCCGCCCGTGCGGGCGATGCGGGCAAGGGTTTTGCCGTTGTCGCCTCCGAGGTAAAGGCACTCGCAACACAAACGGCCCGYGCCACTGAAGAAATYGAGAGCCAGATCAAAGAAATGCAGTCGGCCTCATCGGCAACGGTAACCGCCATTRACAGCATCAGTTCWGTRATYGGTTCCATCCGCGAGGCAACGGTCTCGATCTCMTCGGCTGTTGAGGAACAAAGCGCCGCAACAAATGAGATTTCCCGTAATGTGCAGGAAGCCTCCATGGGAACCGAAGCGGTTTCGTCAAAAATCGGAACGGTGTCCGAAAAATCGCAAGAAACTGGAGAAGCCGCCAGCGGCATGCACACGGCCGCCGCAGAACTCAATGAACTTGCGGCAGACCTGAAAGAAAATGTCGAGGTATTTCTCGCAGATGTCCGGGCGGCCTGACGGGCTAGATAAAATTTGCTTCTAATTGAAAGGTCTCAACAATCGTTTTTTAACAACTTTTGTTGATCATTGGCGCTTCTCGATTTAGATTACTAGTTGATGAGGTGCGCTGTGAGCAAATTTCCGAACGTGGTTTCCGCGATGAAGACAATGGAATGCACAAGAACATACATGCTTGGTGGGGTTGTTGCCCTTGGGCTCTGCCTGAGTGCCCCCCTGCTTTCCTCCCCTGCACAGGCCGAGCAGGGCGATCCGGATTATTTTCAGGTCAATATGAAACCGGGGTCCCAGCTTAATGTGCGTAAAGATCCATCGGTAAAAGCGGAGAAAGTCGGCACCTTGAAAGCCGGCACCGATCAGATCGCCAATCTCGGCTGTCATGTTGGCATGCCGTATCTTGAATGGCGAAAAGCGACAACAGCTGTCCGTAAAGTCGAAACCCGCCGTAAATGGTGCAATATCGAATATAACGGCATGATCGGCTGGACCGCCGGTCAATATCTCCAAGAAGACCGCCCCGAGTAGACGGCAAGTCCGCTATCCCATGATTATTAGCGCGGCCTGAATGACAAACAGGTACCGCGCTAATTTTCCAATTGTCACCAGCAGGATGAATATCCCGGCGGGGACGCGTAAAGCCCCGGCGATAATGGTCAGCGGATCCCCGATTATCGGCAGCCAGGATAGCAGTAACGTCCATTTCCCATAGCGATCAAACCAGGCGGTTGCCCGGACATAGTGCTTTTCAGACAGCGGAAACCATTTCCGGTCGCGAAATTGCGCGAAATACCGCCCGAGCAGCCAATTAACAATGGCCCCCAAAACATTACCGCCAAGCGCCGCCATGAATAGGACCCAGATGGTGCCTGTCTCTGTTGCGACATAGCCCGCCAACAACGCCTCGGACGATCCGGGCAGCAAAGTGGCGGACAGAAACGCGCTTAAAAACAAGCTTCCGTAAATCATTATATCTGTCATCAATTACCGGGACATGCGCACTTACGCAAGGGGCGCGAGGGGCGGAAATTCGAGGTGATCGCTCTTGATCCAGACCTTCGTTCCGTCCGCGCCTGCGGTGCCCATAAAGGCCTGCCTTGCCGGTAACCTCAGCCAGGAGCCGACGTTAAATTCTTCCGATCCCTCCGCGAAGGCGCCCTCCAGCACGAAAATTTCAAGACCCTTGTGATTGCAGATTTCGATGGCCGCGCCGGGAGCCCAGAGTTCAATCCGCACATCTTCGCGGTCATCGTGGAAAAGCGGGATCAGACGGACATCTGGCCGCTCGGCGACATTAATCGGCTGCATTTTGTGGGTGTCAATGTGGACATGGGTGCGATCGGCAAGGTCAAACTGCCAGAGCTTCACCAGAATGATACACCCCGGTTCCGATCCCGGCGCATGGCGAGACGTTGGTGGGTTACGGATATAGCTGCCCGCCGGAAAGTCGCCATGCTCGTCCTGAAACACCCCCTCCAGCACCAGAAATTCCTCACCGCCGGTATGCACATGCGGGCTAAAATGGCTGCCGGGGGCGTAGCGCACCACCGATGTCGCCCGCGCCACCTCATCGCCCATGCGATCCAGAATCCGCCGGTCCACCCCGGCCATCGGGGACGCCACCCAGTTCAGTGACGCCGAATGAACAACGGCCCTCTGATTAAAATCAGCGTTATGGTTCATAGGCTTACCAATAATACTTCATCCATCACGGGCGGGGCGTCGCTGCGCCATCAGGTTCTTGCGGCTTTCCTCGGTCCATTTTCCGGTGGGTTTGCCCAACTCCCGCCCGACTTCATAGCCACGACGCAGCGCCGGACGCGTCTTCAAGGCATCATACCAGCGACGAATATTCGGGAACTGCCCCAAGTCAATTTCCTGCTGTTTATAGGTAATGATCCACGGCCAGCAGGCCATATCGGCAATGGAATAGTCACCACAAATAAAGTCCCGTCCCTCCAGCTGTGTATTCAGCACATCGAACAGCCGCAAAGCCTCCGTGCTATAGCGTTCCTGGGCATACGGGATCTGTTCCGGCGCATAGAACTTGAAATGTCCATTCTGACCGAGCATTGGGCCGAGCCCGCCCATCTGCCACATCACCCATTCCATAACTTCCGTGCGGCCGCGTAAGTCTTTGGGCATGAACTTACCCGTCTTTTCGGCGAGGTAAACCAGGATCGCTCCGGTCTCAAACACCGAAACCGGCTCGCCGCCACCCGCCGGGTCGTGATCGACAATGGCGGGCATGCGGTTGTTGGGGC
Source organism: Sneathiella sp. (assembly GCA_002732675.1). GTDB lineage: Bacteria > Pseudomonadota > Alphaproteobacteria > Sneathiellales > Sneathiellaceae > Sneathiella. Next base: position 8,030 of record NVRR01000016.1, read on the forward strand.
TGATGGCGAGAAAATCTTTCTCAAA
>NVRR01000017.1 GCA_002732675.1 Sneathiella sp.
CCCCGAAATTTTTCCTGGGCACCGATTCTGCCCCCCATACGGCCGAGGCGAAAGAGGCAGCCTGCGGCTGCGCCGGTTTGTTCAATGCGCCTTACGCGCTGGAGAGCTACGCGACCACGTTTGAGGAAGAAGGCGCCCTTGATAAACTGCAGGCGTTCGCGAGCGAGAACGGCCCCAATTTCTACGGCCTGCCGCTCAATGACGGAATGGTCGTTCTGGAACGCACCGACCACCAAACCCCCAAAACAATCCCCGGCCCCGGAACCGACATCATTCCCTATCTCGGCGGCGAAACACTCCGCTGGCGGTTTGTAGAGGATGCGTGACGTTCCCAGCGTCCCGCAAGATTCATTGGTATATACCCTTCCTTTTTCTTGGCGGACCTGGCTTAAAATGGCTATTTTTAGGCGGTTTTAGCGATAGAATAGTATAATTAACCAGTTAATCTGATTTTCTGGAAAAGTACGAAACCAGCGTATTTTATTGGGTTGCTGAAAACTATTTTTAAAAATGTATATACATTTAATATACATATGATATACGTATTCCGGTGCTGAGGGAGTTTACTAACGATGGCGAGTGAAAAGAAGTCGAAGAAGAAAACGCGAAAAGACAGTCAGTTGATCATCCGTATCAATGTTGCCGAACGCGATAATTTCGTTGCCTTGTGCGATGAGATGGATACGAGTGCGGCGCGGGAGATCAGGCGGTTCATCCGCGGTTTTTTGCGGCAGGACTCGCCGGGTAAATAATGCCGCGGCACATGAATTATGGATTAACCGGAGAGATTATATGTCCAAGAAAAGTAAAGCTAAAGTCAAAGACCTGAAGAAAGAAATCAAAGGCTGCAAGGCCAAGATTTCCAAGCAAGAAAGCAAGCTGAAATCGGCAAAGAAAGCCTTGAAGAAAGCGGCCTGAACAGGCGCCTGGATAGAAGGCTGGCGCGTGCCGGCCTTCGCTCAGTTTTTGAGAGGCACGGGCAGCAGGTTATCTATTGATATTTATAAGGGACGGGAGTTGGTTGAGATGCTTTCTATTTATGACGTAAAGGGCATTGGCCCGACCACAGGTATGGAACTGGCCGATCATGGCATCAGAACTGTCGAGCAGCTTGCGGGTACAAAAGTTGAGACGCTTCTAAAGCTATCGGGTGTTGGTGAATTTCGCGCGACCAAGCTGATTGCCGACGCCAAAGTGGCGCTTGCCGCCCCGAAGGTTACCGAGAGCATGCCGCTTCTGCCCGAAGTGGAAAAGCCGGCGGCGACTTCTGCGGCGACTTCCACGGCAGCCGAAACCAAGAAGGCGACGCCGCCGCTAAAGACGCCCACAGCCGTTACAACCGCACCGAAAACCAGCAGCCCCGCCGCCAAAGTCAGTACAACAGCCGCCGCGACATCAAGCGGCGCCAAGCCTGAAAAAGCGACGGCCAAAAAGGCAAGCGCAAAGCCGGACGAGAAGAAGAAAGCCGCGAAGAAGAAAGACATTAAGAAGGCGGCCAAAAAGAAGGCAGCCAAAAAGAAAGCGACCAAGAAAGCGGCCGCGAAGAAGCTGGCTAAAAAGGGCGCGGATAGCAAGTCGAAGAAATCTAAATCGGCAAAACCAAAATCTGGAAAGTCCAAATCCGAAAAGTCCAAGCGTGGAAAATCCAAGTCTGGAAAATCCGGGTCCAAGAAAAAATAACGTTCAACCCGCGCTCATCTTCGGCGGCAGAGGCAAACCCCAATACGTCCGGAAAGAACTGGATTGCAAAAACACACCCTCAATAATGTGTAAATTGCTTTATCCGGAAAATAGCAGGTTCAGATTGGCAAAGCCCRTTTCCCAGCCGCCGCCGACACCGCGGCGCGCGTCCTCTGAGCCAATRGCGGAGTGAACGAGGTGGACAACCCAGTCTCCGRTTTTTCCGTTGTAAAGGCTGATAATATTGACGCCGCCGTCGCCATTGCGAAAACCTGCCCCTTTATGAGTATGGGCACCATCGAGGTCGCGGAAATGTTACAGATGTAATCCGGCTTTGAGTGAGGTCATGACGCGCGTCGTGGCCTCATGGCCCGGTCAGACGATTTGTCCGTCGGTCTCTGGCCCGACAAAATCCACATGGATATGATTGCCGTCAGGGTCAAAAACATTCACCTGGAGGATTTCAAATTCCGGTACGCGGCCAAGTTTATACGTCACGCCGGTTTTCTCCAGCGCTTGAATAAAAGAGGCGAACCCTGTCGCCGAAAACGCGAAATGCTCCAACTTTGGATCTTCGCCCGCGGCGGGCTCTTCCACCCCGATCAGATGCACGGCGGCTTGTTCTCCGGCGTAAAGCCAGGCGCCCGGAAACGGAAATGGCGGCCGTTTGCCGGACGTCATGCCGAGGATATCCTCATACCACGCGACCATATTCTCAAGGTTGGCGGTGCGGATATTGACGTGATCTAACCTGCCGAGCTGCATGATATTCCCTCCTTATCTTTGATCATTTCCAGATATTAGATCGCTCTTTTTGGCAAAGCCAGCTCTCTTTCCTATTGCGAGAACGAAAACGCCGGATTACCCTGCAAAGCCTATTTAAATCGGTGGAGGTGTAAAATATGTCAGGAACAGAACGGCAGGGTGCATGTCTGTGCGGCGACGTTAAAATTACCGCGAAAATGTCCGAAAACGGCGTTGGCGTCTGCCATTGCAGCACCTGCAGAAAATGGGGCGGCGGCCCTTTTTTGAGCACAGATTGCGGGACGGATGTCGCCCTGATGGGGGAGGAGAATATCGGGGTTTTTAATTCCTCCGACTGGGCGGAACGCGGCTTTTGCAAGAAATGCGGAACCCATCTCTTCTACCGCCTTAAGGAGACGGGGCAGTATATTGTCCCGATGGGATTGTTTGAAAATGGCGACGACTTTGTCCTCGATCATCAGATTTTCATCGATGAAAAACCCGCCTTTTATTCCTTCGCCAATGAGACAACCGATATGACGGGCGCCGAAGTCTTCGCCAAATTTGCGCCACCCTCATGACAGGGTTAAATCGTACTGTCAGCTCTCTCGCCAACAACAGACATCAAAATGACTTGTATAAATCTGACAACGAGTTCGGCTCTGTGCCAATAGTGGTCAATTTCAGAACCGGAGCTAAATTCATTTTAGCGCGTAAATCTGTTGGCTCCAGCGGTGGCGCCGCCACACTTCAGTGAAGGGCTTAACTTCAGCCCCGATGCTTCAACCATTCTTCGGGACGGTATGTTGCTCTCGGTGACAAGTTCATAGACGGTTTCCGCACCAAGCAATGAAAAGCAATTTGAAACCATCTTGGCATTGACGTATTTGCCCAGTTTTTTGCCGCGATGATTAGGAGAAACTGCAACCAATCCTCCCCATGCTGATTTATGGTATTGGCTGAAATTATTGTGGGGAAGATACCCATGCGCCGTCGCAGCGACCTCACCTTTTTCATCATTAACAACAACTGTCGTTACTTGGCCGAATTCACCTGCCAGCATTGCACCGGAAAATGGGGATATACCATTGGCCACCATGAATGCCTGTATCTTTCTTGTCTCTGGATGTTCACCGCTTTCAAGTAACGGCGTTTCACAAAACCCATTCGGCAAGCCATCGGCCACAATTGCTGAAACTTTCTCATGCGAGTCTGCTCGGTTCGCCAAAAATACGTCCCAAAGATCGAGCCTATAACCATGTTCTGAAAGCGTCTTGGTAATCCCATCGACTTGGGCGGAACGTATTAAGCGAAATGCGAATACTTTGTCACGTTCGAGGAATTTAAGAATGATATCCCAGCCCAGTCGGTCCGGATCATCGGTTCCAAGGCTGCGACCGGAATTGCACGCGCCCGGTGTCGCCGCCATCCAATCGAATGCGCGTTCGGCGATTTCTTGCAGAGCAATTTGCTGATCCGTGCCGATGTAGCCAGCCATCTCAGTCTCCCCTCAAGACAGTGTTTCTAAAGATAACACATAAATCCACTATCAGTACTAGTAGCTCAAGATTAACAGTTAGGTGATGTCCCTTATGGGTCATAAGTGAGCCAGTGGAGCGGGTCTATTGGTTGGTCTGCTATACTCTTCACAGCCGACGCTATTTTTAGCTTTACCGCAGCCAATTTGTGCCGTGTCAGATTGCGTCGGAGCTATTACACATCCTCATGACAGTGTATGCTGAGGTGAGGAGGCGTTGATGGCGGAACCTTATCTGACCGATCTCAGAAGTATATTGGCTCAGGCTTTGGGCGAGGATGGGGAAGAGGTTGTCTGCAAGCATTTCTTCAGTGGCGCCGCCGCTCCGTTATTTCCCCAAAACGCCGGTCAATGCAGTTTGTATTCGGTGTTAATATGGCGAAATTCGTTGGGGTAGATAAGTTTGTTAGAGGCGTACCGGACGGAGTGAAGCTTTCCGTCGAGCTTGTCTTCCCAGAAATCGAGGAATTTCTTCAACGTCGGGTATTTCGGCGCCAGGTCATATTCCTGCCAGATATAAGTCTGCAGCAATTCAGGATAATCAGGCAGATGATACAAAATCTCCGCTGTTGTCAGCACATAACCACGTAGTTTTTTCTCCATTTCCTGCATTGTGTACTCCTTTTTTAAAGCCACGCCGGGCTCAAGGAATTAGGCGTTTCTTTGGGCCCATTACCTAATATTAGAATAAAATTATTAACAATCAATTGCCTTGGGCCCTGACCCTATGCGAATTTCTGTTTCGCTATGGTTCGCGGGCGGGCTATAAGATGGGGAATCTAAACAACAAAAAACGGGACAGCATTTATGAGCGATACCTTCAGAGCCCTGGTCATTGAGGATCAGGACGGCAAGCAGAAAGCGACTTTCAAAGACCTTACCCTGAGCGATCTGCCGGATGAGGATGTGCTGGTGGAGGTGTCCTATTCCACATTGAATTACAAGGATGGTCTGGCGGTTTGCGGTAAAGGCATCGCCCGGCGCCTGCCCATGGTTGGCGGCGTCGATCTGGCGGGGACCGTGCTGGAAAGTGCGTCCGATGAGTTCAAACCCGGCGATAAAGTCATCGTCAATGGCTTTGGACTGTCGGAGCTGCATTGGGGCGGTTATTCCCAAAAACAGCGGCTTAGCTCCGACTGGCTGATCAAACTCCCGGATGCTTTCACCGGGCAGGAAGCCATGTCCGTTGGCACCGCGGGCTATACCTCCATGCTCTGCGTGCTGGCCCTCGAAAAAGCCGGGGTGACGCCGGACAAGGGTGAGGTGCTGGTTACCGGTGCAGCGGGCGGTGTTGGCTCCTTCGCCGTCGCGCTGCTGGCGAAACTTGGCTATACGGTTGTGGCGTCAAGCGGGCGGGCGGAGACCCATGACTATTTGAAAAAACTCGGCGCGGCTTCGGTCATCAGCCGCGAAGAAACCATCGGCAAAGGGCGGACCTTCGGTAAGGAACGTTGGGCTGGCGCCATCGATAGCGTCGGCAGCAGCATCCTCGCGGCTGTTATTGGCCAGATGAAATATGGCGGCGCGGTGGCTGCCGTTGGTCTTGCGGGCGGTACGGATCTGCCGACATCGGTCTTGCCGTTTATCCTGCGCGGTGTCTCGCTCCTCGGCGTTGACAGCGTCATGGCGTCGAAAGCTATCCGAAAGGAAGCCTGGGACCGGCTCGCGACCGATCTTGATAAATCATTGTTTGCGGACATGATCACGGTCGAGCCCATGAGCAATCTTCCGGCGCTGGCCGAACAGATCCTCAAAGGTCAGATCAAGGGCCGTGTGGTTATTGATGTGAACGCTTAAGGGCGACCTTTGGCAATGAAATAGGGATTGTCGTGGCCGTCTTTGCCGTAGAGCAAGGGCGTGCCATCGACGGTTTCGACAACGCCGCCCGCCGCCTCCAATATGGCCTGACCGGCGCCGATATCCCATTCCATGGTGCGGCCAAAGCGCGGGTAGAGGTCGGCTTTGCCCTCTGCTAAAAGGCAGAGTTTCAGCGAAGAGCCCGCAGAGATCAGCTCCGCCACCTCGAATTTTGCAATATAATCGTCGGTCTCCGCCGTCCGGTGGGAGCGACTGGCAACCACCGTCAAGCCTTCAGGTGGCGGCGTCCGGGTCGCAATCGGCTGCGGCGTCGCATCGCCATCCTGCCGCCAGACTTTGTTCGGACCCTCCGCGAAATAGGTGATGTTAGTGACCGGGATATGGATGACGCCCATGGTGGGGCGGCCATGTTCGATCAGGGCAATATTGACCGTAAACTCCCCGCGCTTATGAACAAATTCCTTGGTCCCGTCGAGCGGGTCGACAAGCCAGAAAACACCGCCCGACAAATCCACCACATCTCCGGCGGCATTACTTTCCTCGGCCAGCACCGGAATGTCCGGCGTGATTTTAGCGAGGCCAGCCAGGATGATTTTTTCCGCCGCCACATCGGCCTCGGTCACCGGAGAGGAGTCAGACTTGGTTTTGACGTCGAAGTCCTGCTGATAGATTGTCAGTATTTTGTCGCCAGCTTCGCGGGCAATCTCTGTAATTGCGGCTGTGAGCGCAGGCCGATCCAAATCCATTCGGGGTATCCTTGAGCAGAAACATTTTGCTGGCCGTACCATACTGAATAATTCTGATCTGTCACCAATGGATCGCAAAAGAACAGCCTTTACTTGAACGGAATTCATCCCATTATAGGACCATGAGAGAATTTACCGTTGCACCAAACCCCAAAGCCGCAAACCTGACAGAGGCGCTGGATGGCATCGATCATACGGGCGCGCCGGTGACCCTGCCGGTTGTTGTCGAGAAGCCGCTGACGCTGTTCCTCAATGGTCAGGAAATTGTCACCATGATGACCATTGCCGATTACCCCGACTATCTGGCGCTCGGCTATCTGCTCAACCAGAATATGCTGACCCTGGACGACGAGATTACCGGCATTGATTATGACGATGACCTCGGGGTGGTGGTGGTACGGACGGCCCGCGAGACGGATTTCGAAGATAAACTGAAGAAAAAGACGCAGACATCGGGCTGCGCCCAAGGGACCGTTTTTGGTGATGTGATGGAGAAGTTCGAGGAAATTAAACTCGACGAAGAGGCCATCCTTAAAACCTCGTGGATTTACGCTCTGTCGCGCAAGATAAATCAGCAACCGTCGCTGTATCTTGAGGCCGGGGCGATCCATGGATGCGTGCTGTGTGAGGGCGATGTGCCGCTGATCTATATGGAAGATGTCGGGCGCCATAACGCGATCGACAAAATCGCCGGTTATATGTGGCAGCATAATATCGCGCCCAGGGGGAAGATTTTTTATACCACGGGCCGGCTAACCTCCGAGATGGTGATCAAGACTGTGCAGATGCAAATCCCCATCGTTGTCTCGCGCTCTGGCTTTACGGCCTGGGGGGTTGATCTGGCGCGGCAGGCGGGTCTGACATTGATTGGCCGGGCAAAGGGAAAACGGTTCATTTGCCTCGCAGGTGCCGAGCGACTGGTCTATGACGCCGACCCCGAACAGGTGCCGGTTGAGGCCGCCAAGCATCAGCGAAAGGCAGCGAGATGACATATTCGAGCAGCGGACAGTTCCCGGGCATTTTGCTCGCCGGGGGGCAGTCGCGGCGCATGGGCGGCGGGGCTAAATTTCTGCAGAAACTCGGCGGGGAAACATTGCTCTCCCGGATCAT
>NVRR01000018.1 GCA_002732675.1 Sneathiella sp.
GGCGCAACATTTTGCTGATGTGATTACCTGTATTCGCGAAGCCACACCGACGACAACCATCGAGATTCTCACCCCGGATTTTCTGAAAAAACCCGGCGCTCTTGAAATCGTTGTCGCGGCCAAGCCGGATGTGTTCAACCATAATCTGGAAACGGTGCCGAAGCTTTATACGACGGTCCGTCCCGGTGCGCGTTATTATCATTCGCTTCGGCTGTTGGAACGGGTGAAGGAGCTGGATCCAAATATGTTCACCAAATCCGGTCTGATGGTCGGGCTGGGTGAGGAAAAAGACGAAGTTATGCAGGTGATGGACGATATGCGCGTTGCCGATATCGACTTCATTACCATTGGCCAATATCTGCAGCCGACCATCAAACATCACGCTATTGATCGCTTTGTCATCCCGGATGAATTTGCAGTCATGGAAAAACAAGCTTATGCTAAGGGCTTCCTGATGGTTTCAGCATCGCCCTTGACCCGCTCCAGCCATCATGCGGGAGAGGATTTCGCCAAGCTGAAAGCCGCGCGGGAGAAGGCAACGGCGTAATCGGGCCACAGAAGTATATTAGAGTAGCGTATGCCGACACATGCAGAAGAACGAGTTGTACCGTATACCGCCAAGCAGATGTTCGATCTGGTTGCCGCGATTGATCTTTATCCGGAATTTCTGCCCTGGTGCGTTGGTGCCCGCATTAATGAGCGTAACGACAATGTGGTGCTGGCCGATCTGGTGATTGGATTTAAGCTGTTTCGCGAAAAATTTACGTCGCGCGTCACCCTGGATGAAGAAAATTGCAGTATCCATGTCGAGTATATGGATGGACCATTTCGCTACCTCAATAATCACTGGAAATTCATGGATGGACCCGAGGGTTGTACCATCAGCTTCTTCGTCGATTTCGAGTTTCGCTCCTTCATTTTACAAAAGACCATCGGCATGCTGTTTAACGAGGCCGTGACGCGGATGATTTCAGCCTTTGAAGCGCGCGCCGACGACCTTTATGGCATGGCGGAAAATGGTCAGGGCCAGATTTCTACGCACTGATATCCCGGAGCATTTCCAAAGCCGTCTTGACCGTGGCAATTCGCACTTCTGATCGACCGATATCCCCGTAATCCATCTTCCGATGTACAGCAATGCCGTCTTTGGTGGCCACCGCCAGATGAACCCGGCCAACGGGCCTGGTTTTTGATCCGCCACCCGGCCCGGCAATACCCGTCACCGCGACAACAATATCAACATTGGCTGTATTGAGGGCACCCAGAGCCATTTCCTTCACCACGTCCTCAGAGACCGCGCCGCGGGCCCGTAATGTGGCCGTATCGACACCAATCACCCGGTTTTTGGCGATATTGGTATAAGTGATAAAGCCCCGATCAAACACATCGGAGGAACCGGCTATATCCGTCAGCGCGCCGCCAATTAGACCGCCTGTGCAGGATTCTGCTGTTGCCAGCTGCCATTTTCTGTTTCGGCAGTTTTCCAGTACACTTATCGAAAGATTTGTAATTTCGTCATTAAATACATTCATCCGCCTGTCAAATTCTCCCATCCGACCATCAAAACCAATAGAAAAAATATACCGAGAAACGTGACGATTGCAAATAGCCCCGCRGCGATATCGTCAATCATTACCCCAAAAGCACCTTTGACATTMTGATCCAGCCAGCYAATGGGCCAGGGCTTCCAGATATCAAACAGCCGAAAAAGCAGAAAAAGCGGAATAACAGTGAATAAACTACCATTTGTGATCAGGAGGGCGAGCCAAAGTCCGGCGACTTCATCGATTACAACCTCGCCCGGATCTTCACGGCCTGTCCGTTCAAGATAGACATATGTACTCCACCAGCCGGTAAAAAACACAACAACTGTCGCTGCGGCAAGCCCGATGGGACCCAGATACAAAAAAATCAACCACCCAACGGGAAGGGCCGCGAGGGAGCCGACGGTGCCGGGGGCCTTTGGCGACAATCCACTCCAGAACCAGGTGGACCAGATAACGGCTGGATGCAGTTTGGAGAGGGGCGGGGCGCTCATTCGGGGAGCCTGATGGTCGCGATGGCCTGGGCGGCAATGCCTTCACCGCGCCCGGCAAAGCCGAGTTTTTCTGTGGTCGTGCCTTTAACGCTGACGCGGTCTTCGGCAATCCCGAGGATCTTGGCGATCTGCATCCGCATATCGTTACGGAAAGGGTTTATTTTGGGTGCTTCGCAGATAATCGTGAGGTCGATGTTATTGATGATCCCACCGGCCTCACGTACAAGCTCAGCGGCATGGGCCAGGAATATGTCAGATCTCGCACCCTGCCATTGCGCGTCGGATGGCGGAAAATGCGTGCCGATATCTCCGGCCCCAATGGCGCCCAAAATCGCGTCGGTCAGGGCATGGAGTGCCACATCGGCATCAGAATGACCTTTCAGGCCTTTCTCATGGGGGATTTTTACGCCGCCCAGCCACAGCTCGCGATTTAAAGCAAAAGCATGGACGTCAAACCCTTGACCAATGCGTATGTCCGTCAGTTTTTTGGTGACATATTGCACTGCTTTTGTCACGTCTTCTGACGTTGTAATTTTGAAATTAGTGACATCGCCGTCGACTGTTTTCGGCGCGATCCCAGCCAGTTCCGCAAGTGCGATATCATCTGTCACCTGTTCACCTGCAAAGGCGCGATGCGCCGCCAGAATTGCAGAAAAAGCAAAGCATTGCGGAGTTTGCGCCGCAACAATAGTCTCGCGATCCACGGTCCCAATGACCGCATCACCGTCAATCTCCTTCAAGCTATCGGTTATTTTTAAAGCCGGAACAACGGCTTCCGATCCCGCCAGCGACGTCAGACAGCGGGTAATAAGATCGTGGCTGACGAAGGGACGGGCAGCATCATGAATGAGAACAACATCCGGGCTCTGGCCCACCAGTGCTTCCAGGCCCTTGCGAACGGACTGCTGACGATCCTCTCCTCCGGCGATCCAGGGCAGCAGAATATGGTGCCCGATTGTTTTCTCATAGAGATTCACGTCATTTTCATTGATGACAACCGCAATACCGTCAATTCCTGGGTGATCAACGAAAGCCTCGATAGCTCGCCGCAAGACGGACTTTCCGGCCAACTCAAGATATTGCTTCGGCAGATAGTGACCGGTTCTATGGCCGCGGCCGGCGGCGACGATGAGGGCAATGGCTTTCATGGGCCGACAATAGGCGGCGCGGTCCTCTTGATCAATAAAATTGATGCAGTGCGAATGTTGCAGTTGCTAATAGGATGCGAGCAGGCTATATTGCCTAAATATTAGACAAAATAAAAATTGCATAAAAAATGGTCATTCGTCTCGGCGATATAGAAATTGATACTCCGGTTTTCCTGGCACCCATGGCCGGGATTACTGATTTGCCGTTTCGCCGTCTGGTGACGCGCTTTGGCGCCGGTATGGTCTTTTCCGAAATGGTCGCGAGCAAGGCGATGGTCGCCGAAACCCGGCGGTCGCTGCGCATTATAAAATCGGCTAATGACGATCAACCCATGGCCGTTCAGCTGGCCGGATGCGACCCCGACATTATGGCGGAAGCCGCTCGGCTCAATGAAGATATGGGGGCGAAAATTCTCGATATCAATATGGGCTGTCCGGTCAAAAAGGTAACCGCGGGCATGGCGGGGTCATCTTTAATGCGCGACTTGGATCATGCCCGTAAAATACTCGAAGCCACTGTCAAGGCCGTCAGTATTCCTGTGACCCTTAAAATGCGCACCGGCTGGGATGATGACAACCGCAATGCCCCGGAGCTGGCCAAAATCGCCGAAGAGGTCGGGATCCAGATGCTCACCGTGCATGGCCGGACGCGCTGCCAGTTTTTCAAAGGTGCGGCGGACTGGCGCTTCATTGGTGATGTTAAAAAAGCCGTCTCTATTCCGGTGTTCGCCAATGGCGACATATTGACCCGCGAAAATGCCGCCGAGGCATTGCGGCAATCCGGCGCTGACGGTGTGATGATCGGGCGCGGAAGTTATGGTCGTCCGTGGTTTGTTGCGCAGGTCGCAGCCTATCTGAAATCAGGAAAACACCTCGCCGATCCAACGTTCGATGAACAAAAAGCCGTCCTGCTGGAGCATTATGATGCCCTTCTATCGCTTTATGGCGATGAGGTTGGCGCCCGTGTCGCCCGCAAGCACCTGGGTTGGTATGCCACGCGACTGCCTGCCGGTGACCAGTTTCGCAGCAAAGTAGTTCGGATGACGGACTGGCGGCAGGTCCGCGATGAAATTTCCCGTTTTTATGATGATCTTGATCTGAAGGAAAGCGCGTAAATGGCTCTCTCCAATCCCTTTAGCAGTGCGAAAAAGAAGGCATCGCCAGATGCTCTTTCAATCCTCAATGCCATTCCTGATCCGATCCTTGTCGTCGATGGTGAGGGGTATATCTGTATGGCTAATCCGGCAGGGGAAGAGTTTTTTGGCTCCTCCGCCAGTATTCTGGCGCGGACCAAAATTGAAAAACTGGTGCCCTTCGGCAGCCCGCTTCTCAGCCTGATCGAGCAAGTCCGTAGCAGCCGCGATTGTGTCTCGGAATACGGTGTTGAGCTGAGCACTCCTAAGACCGGCATGAAAAGCGTTAATATGCAGGTGTCGGCGCTTTATGATACGCCCAATGTCGTTGTCCAGATTGAAGAGCGCACGATCGCGTCCAAGATGGACCGGCAGCTGACACATCGCGGCGCGGCGCGCTCGGTGACGGCAATGGCGACTATGCTGGCCCATGAAGTTAAAAACCCGCTTTCCGGCATCCGTGGTTCGGCGCAATTGTTGGAGATGAATGCCTCTGATGCGGATCGGGCGCTTACCCGTCTTATTTGCGATGAAACCGACCGAATTTGCGCCCTCGTGGACCGGATGGAGGCCTTTTCCGACGATCGTCCGATTGAGCGCGATGCCGTCAATATCCATGAAGTTCTGGAGCATGTGCGCATGGTGGCGGCCGCCGGGTTTGGCTCGCAAGTAACCTTTAAAGAGAAATACGATCCCTCTCTCCCGTTCGTTTATGGCAATCGGGATCAACTGGTCCAGGTTTTACTCAATCTGGTGAAAAACGCCGTCGAATCTGCCCCGGAAGGAAATGGCGAAATTACCTTGAGCACAGCGTATCGTCATGGCGTACGGTTGGCGAGACCCGGCAATCAGGCGAAGGTTCAACTCCCGCTTGAGGTCGGTATACAGGACAATGGGCCGGGCATTCCTGACGATATCCTGCCACATATTTTTGATCCCTTTGTCACGACGAAAGCGGGCGGGAGCGGCCTTGGCTTAGCGCTTGTCGCGAAAATTATCGGTGATCATGGCGGCATTGTTGAATATGAAGAGGCGGCTGCCGGCGGAAAATTTCTGATCCGCCTCCCAATCTATAATTTTTCCAAAATGGACACGTAAAATAAATGGCAAGCACAATCTTAGTGGCGGACGATGATCAGAGTATCCGCACCGTTTTGGACCAGGCGCTCTCCCGCGCCAATTATATCGTCAGATCCACCAGCAATGCGGCAACGCTCTATAACTGGGTGCTCGAAGGGGCAGGGGATGTTGTCCTGACGGATGTGGTGATGCCGGATGAAAATGGGCTCGATTTACTACCGCGTATCAAGAAAATCCGGCCCAACATCCCGGTTATCGTTATGAGTGCCCAGAACACCTTGCTGACAGCCATCAAGGCAACAGAACGCGGCGCCTATGACTATCTGTCCAAGCCGTTCGACTTGAAGGACTTGCTACAAGTCGTCGAACGTGCTCTTTCCAAACCGAAAAAGGTCGCCCGGCAGTCCAGCAGCTTGGAAGAGGAGGAGACCAAAATCCCGCTCATTGGTCGATCCCCAGCCATGCAGGAGATTTACCGTGTCCTTGCCCGATTGATGGGGACGGACTTGACGGTCCTAATTTCGGGAGAGAGTGGCACGGGTAAAGAATTGGTGGCGCGGGCGCTGCACGAATATGGAAAACGCAAGAACGGACCGTTTGTTGCGATCAATATGGCGGCCATCCCGAAGGAATTGATCGAATCAGAACTTTTCGGGCACGAAAAAGGCGCTTTTACCGGTGCCGATGCCCGGGCCATTGGCCGATTTGAACAAGCGCAGGGCGGCACGCTTTTTCTTGATGAAATTGGGGATATGCCCGTTGAAGCTCAGACCCGGTTGCTAAGGGTGCTTCAGCAAGGTGAATACACAACCGTGGGCGGACGCACGGCCATTAAAACCGATGTTCGAATTGTTGCGGCGACAAACCGTGATCTTCGCCAGTTCGTCCGCCAGGGGCTATTTCGCGAAGATCTATATTATCGGCTGAATGTGGTGCCGTTACGCCTGCCGCCGCTGCGCGAGAGAGCCGAAGACATTCCGGATCTGGTGCGGCATTTTCTGGCGCAGGCGCGGGCCGAGGGCCTTCCTGTAAAAAGTATCGATAATGAAGCACTTGACGCGCTAAAACGATATAAATGGCCCGGAAATGTGCGGGAACTTGAAAATCTGGTTCGCCGATTGGGCGCTCTTTACTCCGACGATGTGATTAATCTATCTGTCATTGAACAAGAACTCGCGCCGCAAGATGCCCCCGGAAATGCCGAAGTTTTTCGGGAGGATGAAAGCCTCAGCATGGCGGTTGAACGGCATATTTCAAAATATTTTGGTGCCCATGCAGAGGGGCTTCCACCACCCGGATTATATGAGAGGGTGCTTCGGGAAATCGAGCGACCGTTGATCACCGTATCGCTAGAAGCAACCAATGGTAACCAGATTAAAACGGCCGAATTGCTCGGGCTTAACCGAAATACTCTTCGAAAAAAGATACGGGAACTGGATATTCAGGTTGTGCGTGGCCTCAAGTGATGCTTAAATACCACAATGTGGTATTTTGCGAAATATGATCTTTTTTGCCGAAAAGCAAAGGACTTGGCTCATTTTTATGGCGGTCCGGTGAGGGGATGTTGTGGCCGAAGCACAACAGGCTGACATGCAGGGCGAAAAATCCGCTTTTCTGTTATCGCGTTGGGCAAAAAAGATTGGCCTGGGGCCAAAAACCTCGTTTGCCGTTGCCTTGCTGGCGATTGCCTGCGGGATTGCAACTTACGAATCCCTGACGATCGATAATCCAGTTTATACCCGCGGCCTGCTCATTGCCGATATTGTCATCGTCGCTATTTTGGCCGCGATCATCACCCATCGGCTGATCCGCATGTGGCGAAAGAACCAGGTAGGCGGGTCGAGCAGTATGATGCACCGCCGTATTGTCCGGCAGTTCACGCTTATTGCCGTTGCGCCGGGCATTATGGTCGCGCTGTTTTCGGCCCTGTTCTTCAACATATATTTTCAAAAGCATTTCTCCGATCCGGTGAATACCGCCGTATCGGAATCGATTGTTGTCGCCGACGCCTATATCAAGGAGCATATCCAGAATATTCGCTCCGATGTGTTGTCCATGGCCGCACAGATAAACCGGACGCCCACCCAGGTTCTGGAGAATCGGGTACTTTTTGACGGATATTTAAGCGATCAGGTCATTGC
>NVRR01000019.1 GCA_002732675.1 Sneathiella sp.
CCATTGACAGATATCATTTGTCCTGTAATGAAACGGGCTTCATCTGAACAGAGGCAACAGATGGTGGTAGTGATTTCCTGCTCAATGCCAAATTGGTTAAACGGAATGGTATCACGACAGGCTTTGCGACTGGCGGCGGTGCAAACGGCGAGTGCCAGCCCGATATTGTGGGCTGCGCCAGTAACCTGTTGCTGTTTTTCCATCCATTGTTGTTAGCTTTCTTCTTTGAACAGACTGCGAGGCTATCAGGTCAAACGGTGAAGGCAAGAATAATCAGCAGGGTTAGAGGGCCCTGCGTCACGGCCAAGTCCGAAATATAGTGAAAAACGGTTACTTTGCTTCTCGTATAAGCATAAATGAAGTAATATAAACCATTATTAATAATGACTTTTTGATTGAGGCCTTTGATGCAGGTATGGAAATCAAAACTGGCAGATGAAAGCCGTCTGCGTGACTATGTCGGAGATCGGGACTTCCTCGATTGCTATACGGTTGATACCCGGCGCAAGGACGTGGAGATTGAGGATGTTGTCCAGCGATTGTTTCTGGACTTTCCTGTCTGGATACAAGCGCTACTGAACATTCGTGATGGAGTGGTACGGCTTTTTGGTCTGAAAACCACCGCCGGGTTACCAACGGATATGTCGTATAGGGATGCCCTTCAAGTCGGTGATCAGGTCAATTTTTTCAGAGTCCAAAGTATCGAGCCTGATGAAATTATTGTCGGGGAAAACGACAGCCATCTGGATTTCAAGATTGCCATTCGTAAAGACCGGCAACAACCCGAAAAGATCTCCCTTTCGACCTGGGTGCATCCTCATAATCTTGTCGGTCGGGTCTATCTCCGTCTGATCCTGCCCTTCCATATCTGGATCGTGACGTCGCGCGGTTTTTTGCCGGAAAAAGCTAGTTCAATTTTCCAAAGCTGATACAATTGCGCTCAATAACAATCAAAAAGAAGGCCGCGCAATGACCTTGCTGAATTCCATCGAACAATCGCATAAATCCATGGTCGAAGGRCGGGACGTTCCCTGGATGCTCAGACARTGGGTGGAAAGAACACCCGATAACCCGTTTTTGATCTGGGAACCGTTTGAAGGCGAGGGGCRGCGTTACAGTTACAAAGAGTTTGATGTTGCCGTGCGGGCTGTGGCKTCCTCTCTGCATAAACGGGGTGTTRCCCTYGGRGAAAAAGTACTTCTGCATATGGATAACAGTCCGGAATTYGTYATTTCCTGGTTTGCCTGTGCTCATATCGGCGCGGTGGCCGTATCGACCAACACCCGCTCTGTYGCCCGCGAYATGATTTATTTTGCCGAGCATGCRGGCGTTGTTGCGGCGATTACCCARCCTTGTTTTGCCAAATTGGTCTATGAGAGTGCTCCGAATATCCGGTTTCTGTCTGTCACCGACAATGACTGCGGCAGCCCGGCGAYRGYRSCGGATGATGTTCCCCATAYCCCYTTTAAGGAGCTATTGGCGGAAACCGCCACATGCCCYGAACGGTCGGTAGATCCTTTCGCGGATCTGAGTGTCCAGTTTACCTCTGGCACGACCTCACGGCCCAAGGCAGTGCTTTGGACCCATGCCAATGCTATCTGGGGGGCGCAGACGAATGTCGCGAATATGCGGCTTTCCGCCGATGACGTCGCCTTGGTTTTCCTGCCTTTATTCCATACCAACGCTCAGTCCTATTGCATGCTCAGTTCCCTTTGGACCGGCGGTTCAATGGTGATTCAGCCGAAGTTTTCGGTGTCGCGCTTCTGGGACATTGCAGTCCGGCATCGCTGTAGCTGGACCTCTCTCATTCCGTTCTGTGTCAAAGCCCTGGCTGGACGGGAAGTCCCCAAGGATCATAGTTTCCGGTTTTGGGGCTCTGCTGTCCGGCTTGTTGAAATGGAAAAATTGTTTGGCCTCAAGACAATAGGCTGGTGGGGTATGACCGAGACCATAACTCAGGGAATTGTAGGCGATCCGGACCATCCGGGTCCGAACATGTCTATTGGTCGGGTTGCTGCGGGGTATGATATAGAAATCCGCGATCCTAACGGCAATCACATCAAGCCCGGTGAACGAGGTTTGCTTTATATTCGCGGCGTTCGGGGTGTCAGCATGTTCAAGGAATACTACGGCAATCCCGATGCCAATGCGGCGGCCTTTGATGCGGACGGCTGGTTTGAAACCGGTGATGTGATCATAATGGACGAGGACGGCAATCTGTTTTTTGGCGACCGGGAAAAAGACATGCTGAAAGTCGGCGCCGAGAATGTCGCCGCCTCGGAAATCGAGGCCGTGATACTGGAGACCGGACTGGTTGATGAATGTGCGGTAGTTGGTCAAAAACATTATATGCTTGATGAGGTGCCTGTAGCGTTTGTCCTGCCTTTCAGTGATGCGCCCGCAGATCTTCCCGACAGGATCATTGCCGCCTGCAAGGAGAACCTTGCCGATTTCAAGGTCGTTCGTGACGTGATCGTCGTCGATGAATTGCCGCGATCAACCCTTGAAAAAATTGCCAAGAACGAGTTAAGGAAAAGATTGTCGGCAATTGAAGCCTGAGGGGCTGACTCCTAAGAAGCGCGCTCTTTCTATGCGAGTATGTATTTCTCAGCGCAGTCGAAAATAATTTCCAGATTAGGAAGGTGTGGAAATTATCCTTGTCCGCAAATCTATGCTGGAAATGATGTGACGACACCATCAGACCTCCGCTTATCTGGCGCTTTAGTCTGGCGCCTCCCGATAAATCGAGCCTCGGGCAATAACGGGCTGCAGTAGATCGTCGTGAAGATAATCGTGTTCTTCCTCTGGGCTTGCCGGCCGACTGATTTGCCCGGGATAACCAAGTAAGTTACGAACGCTGGCGTCCAAATAATATGCCGACGAGGCGACGAGTCCGAGAGCGCTAAAGGCCTGCGGATCTTCCATATTTAGTTTCTCAAGTGTATCGCTGGGTACCGACGCATCGCTGCTCGCGAGTGCCCGGCGCAGGTCTGCCAGCAGTTCGGGACGCAGCAAAAGCACACGGTCTACATGAGTTTGATGCAAATTTAGTTCACTAAATGCCGGCATCGACTCCGCGGAAGGTATTAATACATCCGCTAGCGCGGCAAGCGTTTCATGTTCTGAGGTTTTCAAGATTTGACTGGTCATCATGCCACCACTGCAGTGCTACGGTTTTCAATCATGTGAGCCACGCAGCGCAACGCGATTGCGGCGATGGTGGCCGTCGGGTTAAAGCCCGACGAGGTGACAAACAGGCTGCCATCAAAAATATACAAATTAGGCACGTCGTGACACTGACCCCATTGGTTGGTGACCGAAGTTTTCGGATCATTCCCCATGCGGCAAGTCCCCATTAGGTGCCATCCACAATCGCGCATCAACTCGGTTGTTGACATTTCTGTTGCACCGGATGCCACCATCGCTTCTTTTGCCCGCGCAAGGTGGAAGGCCAATAAGCGTTTTGTATTCTCTGAGTTTTTATAGATCACCTTAGGGGCGGCTATTCCGTCGGAATCTATTAATGTGTCGTCTAAAACGACCCGGTTTTCGAGACTTGGCAAATCCTCGGCAATGATACCCCATTCAAAAGATCGACCTAAGCGCTTCTTGGTTGATCGATGTAGAGTTGCCCCCCATGAATCCTCAAGCGGTTTGCCGCCGTAAACAGATCGCATGCCAAGCGGCCCCCCTGTTGGCATGGCATTCCATTTCGCACCTCGGACAAAGCCTCGCTTTTCATCGGTTTCATAAAACTGCATCGACTGGATTGCCTGTCCGGCAGGACCAACCCAACTTTCCATGGGCTCATCAAAGTATCCAACGACCGCAGCGAACGGGTGCATCATCAAATTGCGCCCGACCATGCCTGATGAATTGGCTAATCCGTCTGGGAGTGTAGCTGTTGCGGAAAGCTGCAATAGGCGCGGTGTGCCGATGCCATTAGCACATAGAATAACTGTCTCTGCAGTTTGTAATTGTTCAACGCCATCACGATCCAGATAGATCGCTCCATTCGCTTTGCCTTGGGCGTTCAAGGTGATTTGACGCACCCGGGCGCCGGTGATTAGAATGGCACCAGATTTTAGTGCGTCCGGCCAATGGGTAAGATCGGTCGAAGCTTTTGCGCTTTCTGGGCACCCCTGCATGCAAGTCCCTCGTCGGGCGCATTGGCTGAGGTTGCGATAAGGGCGCGACGGAATGGCTAGCGACGCTGGCCACCAATGCCAACCCAAATCGTTCATACCTTTGGCGGCGCGTCTCCCGATCGCCCCGATGGGGTGGGGCGGTAATGGGGGTGGCGACATAGGTGGATAGGCCGGGTCACCGGCTAATCCCGAGACGCCCATCTCGATATCGACAATATCATAAAACGGTTCAAGGTCTTCATACTTGAATGGCCAGTCGTCTGCAACGCCGTCAAGTGAACGAACGCGAAAATCTGACGGCATGAAACGCTGCCAATGAGCCGCATATATAATGCTGCTGCCACCGACCGCGCTGTACATCAGCGGATTAACATCAGATTCTGACACGTCGATCGGATAATCAGTGGGCAGGTCGCGGACATTTGGATTAGGGTGCCAACGCTTCTGGGACATCAATTCCCATTCCGGTTTGTCGCCGTAAAACTCTCCCGGTTCGACTTTGTGGCCCTGCTCTAAGCAAACAACTCGCACCCCAGCCTCGGCCAAATGTTTGGCAGTAATTGCGCCAGATACACCAGCACCAATAATGAGAACTTCAGCGCGATCAGCTTGTTTTGTCATTTTTCCTTGCCTATTCGTACAAGTAGCGTGACCAAATTATGTTTGATCGTGGCCACTATATCCAAGCCTCTGAACTAATTGCAACTTCCAAAAAGGGCCAATCTGCTACCAGGCAGCCCATCCTCCATCGACAAGAAGGTTCACGCCGTGGACAGAATTGGCATCGTCCGAGGCGAGGAAAACGACGGCGCCGGTGAGTTCTTCAGGATCCAAATGCCCGACGCCATTAGGAGTGAGGGCTGCGTTTTTATCGTCGTAACCATCGACCTCTCTCAGTTTTGCATTGATCTCTGTTTTGATGTTACCAGGCGCTATCGCATTAACGTTGATCCCGAACTTTGCCACTTCAAGACACATCGCTTTGGTCATATTGACGAGCCCGCCCTTAGAAGCGCAATATGCAGCCGAGTTGAGAAAACCACCAACCCCGGCAATCGACGTCATATTGATAATCTTACCGCTGGAGCGCGATTTCATATCCGCGAGGACCGCCTTGCTTAGAAAGAATGCCGATTTGAGATTGATGTCCAATTGGTGGTCCCAAATTTCTTCAGTGGTTTCTTCAATGGACACTGGCGTAAAAATACCGGCATTGTTGACTAAAATATCGACGCGTCCCATTTCCTCGATTACTTGATCAGCTAGCTGCTGGCAATTGGCCGGTGTCGATAAATCGATCATATAGGCGGAGGCTTTTCCGCCCTCAGATTTGATAGACTTAATTATTGCATCGGCTTCTGATTTTCTGGACCGTGCAACAACCGCGACAATTGCGCCTTCGGCAGCAAGCCGTTTGCTAATACATGCACCAATCCCGCGCGACCCACCGGTAACAATGGCCACTTTATTTTTTAATTTCATTTTTGATCTCCGTAAAGTTTGTTGTTTTAAGAACAATCTAGTCTGAACCGACACCACCGAACGAAAGACTCATGAAATCCATGAACGCTTTGGTCATTGGCGTCATTGTGTTTTTAGGGTCCCATGCTAAACCGACATCCATCGTTGGAATATCCTCTGCAAGTTTAACGGTTTCTATCCGTTGGCCATCCAGTGACCACGGGCGATAAACCATATCAGACAAGATTGTGACCCCCATGCCCGAGGCTACCATACTGCGCACGGCCTCTACAGCCGACGTTGAAAAAACTGTTTTTGGGCCAAGCCCTGATGGTATCCAATATTTATCGGCCGTTTGATCGGCCTCATCAATGGTCAGCATGATGTAGGGCTCTTGAGCAACGTCATTGAAAGTGATGGTCGAGGCATCACATAGCGGGTGATTTGACGGCAACCAAAGGCGGCGCTTCGAGCGGAGCAAAGTTTCACACTCAAGGTGTTGCCTATCTTTAAGGTTTGACACCAGAATGACCGCAATATCGAGATCACCTTTAAGAAGACCGGTTTCTATCTTTGGGCGCGGCAACTCAATCATTTCAAGCTTTAGATTTGGATAACTTCGCGTGAAGCGAACGTAGAGCTTTGTCATAAAATAGCCCGCAACAGTGTTGGTCACCCCAACGCGAATGCTCCCCGATAAATTGGTTTCGGTCGACAACGGCGTCTGGACCGCTTCGTTGACGGCGGCCATTATATTGTGAGCGTGCTGTAGAAACCGTGCGCCCTCATTGGTAAGGGCGACACCTGACGGCAGGCGCTCAAATAAAGCCATGCCAACGTCTTCTTCTAGTTGACGAATTGATGCTGTCACCGTCGACTGAGAAATATTGAATTCTTTGGCTGCGCGGGAGATCTGTCCAAAATCTGCTGTTGCGATGAAGTAGCGAATTTGTTTCAGCGTTAACGGCATAATTGGATCCTAATGTGCATCTACAAAATCGATATCATTAAGCATTTTTTTCTATTTTACAATACCACTTAATCATTGCCAAACTATACATATTGAAAAGCCGATGTAACGTGATAAGGAAATAGAAAATGACGGTTACGTTGAATTGTGACATGGGAGAAGGTTTCGGCCTATACAGGCTGGGCGATGACGAGGGTCTAATGCCTCTCATTTCGATTGCAAATGTGGCATGCGGTTTTCACGCATCGGATTTTAATCATATGCGAAAAACTGTTCGGCTAGCGAAGCAACACGGCGTTAGTGTTGGGGCGCATCCATCTTTGCCGGATTTCCAAGGATTCGGTCGTCGCGAAATGAAGATGTCGCGCGAAGAGATGGCGAATTGCCTGATTTATCAAATTGGCGCACTTAAGGGGTTTCTTGATGCAGAGGGTATGTCCCTCAACCACATCAAACCGCATGGCGCGCTGTACGGCATGGCAGCCAGTCAAGAGCACATTGCGGATGCCGTTTGCGATGCCGCTGACGTCTTCAAGGTACCATTGCTTGGCATGATAGGCACACTTCACGAAACGATGTATCCAGCGCGTGGGCATGAATTTGTGTCTGAATTTTACACAGATCTCGATTATGATGATGACGGCAGTTTAATCGTGTCTCAGGTCCATGAGGCGTTCGATGCGAATGGCGCTGCGGCTAAATGCCTTCGGGCAATTAACGAAGGTAAGGCAAC
>NVRR01000020.1 GCA_002732675.1 Sneathiella sp.
ATAGATTACCGTTATGGGGAATGGCCAGCACTTTGCCGCCGACATTCTTTTCGTAATTTTCCATCCATTCCCAAAGTTTTTCCGGGTCTTCGCCTTGGAGGATTTTATCCGCGCGCTTGTCGCCAGCGAGGTGCCGACCGTTGGCATTTGTTTTGGTCATCAGATCATGGCGCAGGCCATGGGCGGTAAGGCTGCGAAATATAGCGGCGGCTGGGGCATCGGTCGGCGGGCGTATGTTATGACGGAAACGGGAGAAGACGTTCATCTGCTCTCCTTCCATCAGGATCAGGTACTGGAGGCCCCGAAGGGCGCGGATGTTTTCATGTCCTCGGATTTTTGTAAAATTGGCGGCCTGAAATACTCCCCCACCTGTTATTCGCTGCAACCCCATCCGGAACATACCGTTTCCTTCATGGCCGACCTTATCGAGAGCCGCCGCGGGACTGTCGTGCCGGAGGACATCGCGGACAAGGCAATGGCCAGCCTCAATCAACCCAATGATCAGGCCCGCTTTGGCCAGATGATGGTCGATGTGCTGGATCGAGACTTAAGACTTTAACGAAAAGGCGGCGGATACTGAAAATGCCTCCAAGCTTTCCGCCAATCGCGGCAAGCCCCGTACAATCAGGAGATTGGCGTTGATAACCCGGTGAAACAGCGTGACGGACAGACCAAAATCGCGACGCATGATTGGCAAAGCAACACCGACCGCTGGTTCATCCCTGCTTAAACCCCGACAGCCTTTCGCCTTTGCCTGTGGCACGTCCGGGGCTATTCTCCCGCTCGAACTGTAGTCCGGCTTTCAGACCAAACTCCTGCCCTCTTTTCACCAGCATCTTGTCAGCCCGGAGCGTATGCCAGGAATTTGCGACAATATCGCGGGCAAGCGTCATCGCCGCCTCCGACAGCGCCTCATCGGGCACGCATTTGTTCGCGAGGCCGAATTCGACGGCCTCGGGGCCACTGACCACCCGTCCGGTAAACATCATTTCCTTGGCGTGCAGCACGCCGACCCGGCGCGGCAATCGCTGGCTCATACCCCACAGCGGTGTCAGCGCCCACTTCCCATGGGTATCGGCGAACTTGGCCCCTTCCCCGCAAACCATTAGATCACAGGCCAGTGCCAGCTCCAACGCGCCGGTGTAGCAATGACCGGCCACCTCAGCGATCACCGGCTGCGGTAAGTCTTCAATCATTTCGACAGTTTCCGCCTGGAACCGCGGATGGGGTGCAACATCGCCAGCCTGCATGGCTTTCAGGTCATTTCCGGCTGAAAAAGACCGGCCTTCTCCGCGCAAAATCACACAGCCAATCGTCTCTGCCTCATCGGCCAGGGCCTTAATATGCGCCTGCAATTCAACGAATAACGACGGGCTCAACGCATTAAGAGCCTCTGGCCGGTTCAGACTGAGGATCGATATCCCGTCGACATCTTTACGTGTTACCAGTTCCGTCATTCTTCAGACCCCCGTTTATTTTTGTTATTTATGCGCGGCCTACGGTTTCCTGGCGACCGCCTGTTCCCGATAGAATGTATAGACCCCCGTGCCGACGATAATCAGGCTGCCCACTATTGTCCAGCTGTCAGGTATGTCACCAAAGACGAAAAACCCGAGGAGTATTGCCCAGATCAGCAACGTATAACGAAAGGGCGAGGAAAAGCTGATGTCGCCCACCCGCATGGTCTTGATGCTGCACAAATACGCGATAATAACAAAGACGGAGGCCGTGGCGAGCAATGTCAGCCCCTCCGTCGTGACCGGTTTCCAGTCGGTTACCGTCGAAAATATACCGCCAACCAGCATGATCGCGACGGATGTCAGCAGGGCCACGAAAAGTGACGGTATGGCCGGTGACAAGCGCCGTGTCGACAGGTCCCGAAGGACAATGCAAAATATTGACGCAACGGCGGACAAAGAAAACTCGTTAAACCCTTCCGAGCCGGGCCGGACGATGATCAACACCCCGATAAACCCGAAGCCAATCGCCAGATACCGCCGCCAGCCAACAGCCTCGCGCAGGAACAGGGCGCCCGCCAAGGTCACCGCAAGCGGCAAGGCCTGCACGATCGCTGTGGCATTGGCGAGCGGCATATTGAACAGGGCATTGAGGAAAAACAGGGTGCCGCCAAGTTCGCCGATCAGCCTGAGGACAAGGATTTTCCGATCCCCCTTGGGAATATGAAAGATAATCGCCTTTTTGTAGAGGGCCAGCGAGACCAACAGGATTGTGGTGAAAATACCGCGCAGAAAAAGCGCCTGAAATAAACTCAGATGCTCCGCCGCGAGCTTCATATTCGTGTCATTGATGACAAAGGCAGCCATACTGATTGCCATAAACGCCGCGCCGCGCATATTTTCGGAGAAGGAAGTATCCATATGCCATTAGTCCGGGAATTCCGGACCGACCGCAAGCAATAATATCAGGAATATTGCTGAATAAATTCGGTCGATCTACGGGTTACGTCGTCGCGCCGTTCCGCCCAAGGGTTATGACCACAATTTTCAAGAATTTGCTTTTGAAACGCGCCACTGACGGCATCTTCGATGGCGTTGATTTGTGCGCCGGTACCATAGCTGTCATCAAGGCCCTGGATGGCCAGAACCGGCGCTTTAATTTGCGGTAAATAGCTTTCGATATTCCAGCTGTGAAATCCGGGATCGAGCCAGGCATCATTCCAGCCACGAAACGCGCATTCCGTATTCATTCCGTGGAATTTATATAGCTTTGCTTTTAAATCCCCGTCTTCATAGGCCTGTTTCGCGGCCCGGATGCCTGTGACCGAAATATCTTCACAAAAGACATGGGGTGCCAAAACGATCACGGCGTCGGGGTCTCGCTCCTGGGTCAAGCCCGCGTAAATAAGCGCAATGGACGCCCCGTCGGAATGCCCGATCAGACTAAATTTTTTGATTCCGAAATGCGTCAGGAGAGCGGGCAGCATGCCCTTGGCCTCCTGCTCCATATAGTCGAGGGAGCGCGGCAGATCGCAAGGGTCAGATCCGCCGTAGCCAGCGCGACTATAAATAAGCCCGGCGCATCCAGTGCCCCCGCAAAGCTGATCGGGAAAGTCCCGCCAAAGCGCCGTACAGCCCAGACCTTCATGCAGGAAGACAAGAACAGGGGCGTCTGGGTCGGAAGCGGCAATCGATCGATATTCGATCACCGTTCCCGAAATAACCGTTGTTTTTAAGTCACCCGACGCTGTCACGACTTCCGGATCATATTGACGATACCGGAGAAATCAGCTTCCGTGCCCTCCCCGGCAACGTAAGCCTCGTAAAGATCCATCGCCGCTTTGCCGAGCGCCGTCGACGCACCAAAGCCATCTGCGGCATCCTGACTGAGATGCAGGTCTTTGAGCATATTCTGCGCCGAGAAGCCGGGCTTGTAGTCGTTATTGGCGGGGCTGGTCGGCACCGGGCCCGGCACCGGACAATAGGTGTTGAGCGACCAGCATTGCCCCGACGCGGTGGAGACGATATCGAACATGGTTTGATGTTCAAGCCCAAGTTTTTCGGCCAGCACAAAAGCCTCGCACACCCCGATCATCGAAATACCGAGGATCATGTTATTACAGATTTTTGCGGCCTGACCGGTCCCCGTTCCGCCCGTATGGATGATATTCTGGCCCATGACCTCCAATATCGGCTTCGCGGCCTCAAAGGCTGCCTTCGGTCCGCCCACCATAAAGGTCAGGGTGCCCTCATTGGCGCCGCCAACCCCGCCGCTTACCGGTGCATCCACCATCATCATGCCTTTGTGCAAGGCGTCGCCCGCCACGTCTCGGGCCGACGCGACATCAATGGTTGAGCAATCAATAAAAAGTGTTCCCTCTGTCGCCGCAGCCAGTACGCCATCGTCGCCCAGATAAACCGCCCGCACATGCTCGCCCTTTGGCAACATGCTGACGACAGCCCCGACATCCGTCGCCGCATCGCCAACAGAGGAGGCTGCTGTCGCCCCCTCTTTGACGCAAGCGGCAACAGCCGCCGCCGACAGATCAAAGACTTTTACGGAATGACCGGCTTTCAGAAGGTTGGCAGCCATGCCCTCCCCCATATTGCCGACGCCGATAAATCCAATTTTTGCCATTTTTTTTACGTCCCTTTTAAAAAGAAGCCCCAGCGCAAAGAAGGATTGAGCCGGGGCATGATGTGATGGTCAGGTCTTATTTAAAAGTCGGGATCGAGAATTCAGCGCCCGCCTTGATGCTGTTCGGCCATCTGGATGTCACGGTTTTTACCTTGGTGTAAAAACGTACCCCTTCCGGGCCATGCTGGTTGTGATCACCAAAGGCCGATGCTTTCCAGCCGCCGAAGCTGTGGAAGGCCAACGGTACAGGGATCGGCACATTAACGCCGACCATGCCAACTTCCACATTGTCGGAGAAAGCCCGTGCGATGTCACCATTCTGCGTGAAAATAGACGTGCCGTTGCCGAATTCATGCTTGTCGACCATATCGATGGCTTCATTAAAGGTCGGGGCGCGAACAACAGAGAGAACGGGCCCAAAAATCTCTTCCTTATAAATCCGCATGTCGGTGCCGACATTGTCAAACAGGCAACCGCCCATATAGTAGCCATTTTCATAGCCTTGCAAGGAAATATCCCGGCCATCGACAACCAGATCGGCACCTTCCTCAATGCCGAGGTCCACATAGCCCCGCACCTTGGCAAGATGCTCCGCCGTCACCAACGGTCCCATATCGGCATCAGCCGCACTCGGGCCGACTTTCAGCGCCCGAACCCGCGGGGCCAATTTTTCCATCAACTCGTCCCCGGCGCCGCCAACAGCAACCGCCACGGAAATCGCCATGCAGCGTTCCCCGGCCGAGCCATAGCCCGCACCGATCAGCGCATCGACAGCTTTATCCATGTCCGCATCCGGCATCACCAGCATATGGTTCTTGGCGCCGCCCATGGCCTGCACCCGCTTGCCGTTGGCCGTGCCGCGCGCATAGACATATTTCGCGATCGGCGTCGAGCCAACAAAGCTGACCGCCTTCACCCGCGGATCGTCAAGAAGGGCATCCACGGCCACCTTATCGCCATTGATCACGTTCAGCACACCGGGAGGGGCGCCGGCTGCGACCATCAGTTCCCCCAGCTTTATCGGCAGGGACGGATCTTTCTCGGACGGTTTCAACACAAAACAGTTGCCGCAGGCAATGGCCACCGCAAACATCCACATCGGCACCATGGCCGGGAAGTTGAACGGTGTGATCCCGGCGACAACGCCGAGCGGCTTGCGCATGGAATACATATCCACGCCGGTGGAGACGTTATCGGAATATTCGCCCTTCAAAAGATGCGGAATACCGCAAGCAAATTCCACCACCTCGATACCCCGGATGATCGAACCCTTAGCGTCGGAATGAACCTTGCCATGCTCACTCGCAAGCAGGGCGGCCAGTTCTTCGATATTTTCCTCGACCAGCTGTTTGAACTTGAACATGACCCGGGCGCGGGTGATCGGCGAGGTACTTGCCCATCCAGGAAAGGCCGCCAGGCTATCGGCAACAGCATCGCCAATCTCGGATTCGGAGGCCAATGGCACTTCCGCCTTATGCTCGCCAGTGCTGGGGTTGTAAACGGGGCTAAAGCGCCCGGAGGTGCCGGCGACATACTGCCCGCCGATATAATGCTTCAATTGCTCTGTCATTGGTTCCGCTCCCGATAAGATTTCTATTAGCCTGACTTTACATGGGTAAAAATGCAAAGTAATTACATAAGATTGCACATTCCATGTGTATTTTCACACATGAGGAGATTATTATTTTTGACTGGAACGATGTCCGCTTCTTTCTGGAACTCAGCCGCAAGGGCCGCCTGACGGAAGTGGCCAAAGCGCTTAAAGTCGACCATACCACGGTTAGCCGCCGCGTGCTCGCCTTGGAAGAAAAACTCGACGCTAAATTATTCGAGTCTACCTCTCGCGGCTATGTCCTGACCCAGGCGGGGGAGCGATTGCTGCCACAAGCCGAAGCCATGGAAAGCGCGTCTGCCTCCATTCAGGATACGGTCGGCGGTGAGAACAAGACCCTGACTGGCACCGTCCGTCTCGGCGTGCCGGAAGGTTTTGGCAGCCAGTTTCTAGCGAAAGAGCTTACCGAGTTCCAACGGCTGCATCCGGAAATCGAGCTTGAATTTGTCGCCAATGACCGTTTTGTCAGCCTGTCAAAACGCGAGGCTGACCTTTCCATCACCCTGGCCCGGCCGCAGTCGGGACGGCTGATTTCGCGCAAGCTGACCGACTATCGTCTGCGGCTTTACGCGACAAAAGACTATTTGACGGCGCACTCGCCGATTAAGACATTGGACGATCTGCGGTCCCATAATTTCATTTCCTATATCGACGAGTTGGTCCCCGACCCGCAGCTTCTCTATCTGACCGAGCTGATCGGCAATCCAAAAGTCGGCCTTAAAAGCTCCAGCATTGTCTTTCAGTTTCAGGCGACGTTGGCGGGGGCCGGTGTCAGCATTCTGCATTGCTTCGTCGCCGATGACTATCCGGAGCTTGTCTGCCTGCTGCCCGCTGAGACGCAAATTGACCGGACCTTTTGGCTGAATACCCCCGAAGACATCCACGACCTCGCGCGGATCAAGGCGGTCAGCGAGTTCCTGAGTGATGTGGTGCGCCGACAGCGTAAAAAACTGATGGGGGAGAAATAGCGAGCCCCCCAAAGGCTTTATTTTCGCCGCCAGATCGGTTATGATGACCCATGACTTACGGATATATGATCATTGGAACGAGACGAATTATGAGCCCGACTCTCTGAATAGAGTCGGGATATCAAGTCGCGTCGCGACTCCCAACCAATCTCATAACCAAACCATCTCATAATGTGCCAATTTTCCGTGGACCCGATCATGTTTCCAATGACAAATGCCAAACCGTCCCAAATGGGACATCCCTCGCCTGCCGAATCGCAATGCAGCCATTTCCTGATCACCGCTGATATCGAACCCTCGGTGGCGACCCGTATCCTCAATCATTTTGCCCTCCGCAATCTCGTGCCGGATCATGTCGAAATCCGTAAAACGCAGACTGAGCT
>NVRR01000021.1 GCA_002732675.1 Sneathiella sp.
AGGAATTTGAAATAATGAGCGAGATCAAATCCCGTAGCGGCCGCAGAGGCCGCGAAGCCCGCCGTGAAGCCCGAAAAGCCAACAGCCAGCGGCACATTCCCTATATCAAGCGGAATATCCCCGTCAGCAATTTAACAAGTGACGAGGCGCTGGAGATTGTTGAGGCAAATGCCGAGATCATACTGGAGGAAATCGGCCTTGATTTTCGTGATGACGCAGAATCGCTGGCGCTCTGGAAAGATGTCGGCGCGGACGTGCAGGGAGAGCGTGTTCATTTCCCCAAAGGTCTTTGCCGCGAACTATTAAAAACCGCCCCAGCGGAATTTACCCAATATGCCCGCAATCCAGAAAATAACGTTCAGATTGGCGGCAACAACACAGTATTTGCGCCGGTTTACGGGCCGCCCTTTGTGCATGATATGGATAAAGGGCGCCGCTATGGCACGATTGCGGATTTTGAGAATTTCGTCAAACTCGCCTATATGTCCCCCGCCATACACCATTCTGGCGGGACGGTCTGTGAGCCCGTTGATTTGCCTGTCAACAAACGTCATTTCGATATGGTCTATAGCCACATCAAATATTCCGACAAACCCTTCATGGGCTCAGTGACCGCACCAGAACGCGCGCAGGACAGCGTTGATATGGCGTCTTTGGTTTTTGGGGAGGATTTCGTCCAGAATAATTGCGTGATGCTCAACTTGGTCAACGCCAATTCTCCGTTGACATTCGATGCGACGATGTTGGGGGCGCTTAAAACCTATGCGGCCAATAATCAGGCCTGCGTCGTCTCCCCATTTATCCTGTCCGGCGCCATGAGCCCGGTTTCCCCGGCAGGAACGCTCTCGCAACTATTGGCGGAAGCCATGGCGGGCATGGCTTTAACCCAGGTCATCAAGCCCGGCACACCGGTTATATTCGGCACTTTCGTCAGTTCCATTTCCATGCAATCAGGCGCACCTACATTCGGAACACCCGAAAGCGGACTGATCCTAAACGGCGCCGCCGAGCTTGCAAGACGGCTTAAACTTCCGTTTCGCTCAGGCGGATCTTTCACCGCCTCCAAACTCCCTGACGCACAGGCCGCCTATGAAAGTGCACAGACATTGCTGATGACCTTGTTGTCTGGCGTGAATTTTGCGTTGCATTCAGCAGGCTGGCTGGAAGGCGGACTTTGTTCTTCTTATGAAAAATTCGTCATGGATGCTGATCAATGCGCCATGATGGAGGTCATGGCCCGTGGTATCGACACAAGCGAAAACGGACAGGCCATGGACGCCATTCGCGAAGTCGGACCCGGCGGTCATTTCCTCGGCTGCGCCCATACCCAGGCTAATTTCGAAGATGCCTTTTACCGATCCGCCGTGGCCGATAACAATTCAGTCGAGCAATGGCAGGCCGATGGCAGCAAAGATACAGCGGTGCGGGCCAACGGGATCTGGAAACAGATGCTAAACGATTATCAAGCGCCCGCGCTCGACCCGGCCATTGACGAAGCCTTGCAAGCCTTTATGGCGAAGCGGAAAGACGCCTTTCCCGACTCCAATTACTAATCCATAACGTCATAATTTAATGCCAAGCCCGGCCGCAGCCTTGGTCAGCATATTCTGGGTCTGGTCATTACCGCTGGTATATTCCTTCTGTGACGAYGGATCAGATATCGCYGCCCAATGCTCGGCAATTTTTTCAGGTGTCTGATCTTGTTCMGGMARCCATTTTCCGCCAGTCTCATACATAATTGTCCGCGCGAATGTACCGGCGCCCGCCGTGATAATGGTGCGGTTCGGCGCCTCTTCCGAGACAATATAAAGTAGGGCTGGCGTCACAGATTCCGGCGCCAGCAGACCTAACAGGTTTTCCGGGATAATATCGTCTGTCATGCGGGTCGCCGCGCAAGGTGATAAAGCGTTGACTTTGATACCGTATTTTGCGCCTTCCAAAACCAGTGTATTCATCAGTCCAATAACGCCCATTTTTGCAGCGCCATAGTTGGTCTGGCCAAAATTCCCGTACATTCCGCTCGACGATGTCGTCATGGCAACGCGGCCATAACCCTGTTCGCGCATGACCGGCCAGACCGCCTTGGTACAATTAACCGATCCCATCAGATGCACATCCATAACAAAGGAAAAATCATCCATCTCCATTTTAGGGAAAGATTTGTCCCGCAGGACCCCTGCATTATTAACAAGGATATCCACCCGTCCCCATTTCTCCATGGCGGCATTCACCATGTCGGTGACTTGATCCATATCGGTCACGTTGGCACCGTTGGCGAGCGCCTCTCCGCCCATGGCTTCAATTTCCGCAACAACAGCTTTGGCCGCATCGGAGGATCCGCCGCTGCCATCGCGCGATCCGCCAAGATCATTGACCACAACTTTTGCCCCGCGTTCCGCAAGACCCAATGCGTGACAGCGCCCAAGGCCGTTCCCGGCACCGGTGACAATTGCCACTCTGCCATCAAACCGTATGCTCATCGTTTTATTCCTATTCTATAGTTTGCTTTTTTATTCGCCGACGATGGTCATTCCGAGCCATTCCACCACGAGCGCAGGTTTCTCTTCACCGTCAATTTCCACTGTGACCTCAGTCTTGGTCAAAAATTGTCCAGGGCGTTTTTCAGTAATTTCCAGAACTTTACTTGAGGCCCTGACTTTACTGCCAACTTTAACCGGCTGCAAAAACCGAAGTTTATCAATGCCGTAATTGATCCCCATTTGCACATTTTCCAGCTTCGGCTGAATTTTGGGCACAAGGGCCGCCAGCAAGGACAGGCTTAGAAAGCCGTGCGCAATAGTCGTGCCGAACGGTGTCTTTTTGGCGGCTTCCGGATCGATATGAATGAACTGAAAGTCATCCGTTGCTTTCGCGAACAGGTCAATACGGTCCTGATCAATTTCAAACCACTCCCCCGGTCCGTAAACGGTGCCAACGGAGTTCAGATAATCAGCTTTGGATATTGTTGTTGTCATTTTTATCTCCTCGCGATTTTTATTGTTGGGTTTTTGTACTGAATTTTGCAGGCTCAGGACAGGTTTTTTCTCCTATCATTTTCAGATTTTTTTCCAGGTCGTGATGACTCTTTGAGCAATCATCGGCGCCACAGTCTCGTTAAACTGCACAAAATGATCGGAGGCAAGATGAGCGTCAAACGCCGCCGCATCCGTATAAAGTTCATAAAGCAACACAACGCCGGGATCATCTGGGCTCACACATATATCAAAATAATGACAGTCCGGCTCCAGTGTCAGGGAATTTTTAGCCTGTTTCTTCATCTCTTCCATAAAGGCCAGCTCCTGACCCGACTTGACATCAAAATTTACGCTAACGGCAAAATCATTCATACTTTACGTCTCCTCTGCGGGCGGCATACCGTAGCCCTTACTGAATTTTTCAAACACTTCCTGCATCTCCACCGCGCTCAACAGTACCGGCTCTCCGATTTGCAGGGTTCGCCAGTATGTCTCACATAATGTCTCGACTTCCACAGCCAATGCTAAGGCCGCCGATAACGTCTTGCCGCCTGCCAGCAGACCGTGGTTGGCAAGCAGGCAGGCTTTTCGATCCTGCATGGCTTTTAGCGCATTGTCAGAGAGCGCCTGGGTACCGAAGGTGGCATACTCGGCGCAGCGAATGGTCGTTCCACCAGCAGCCACAATCATATAGTGAAAGGGCGGGATATCCAGACGTTGACAGGCAATGGTCATCACCGCTGTCCCATGTGTATGCACAATCGCCCCGAATTCCGGCCGGGCAAGAAGTAAATCCTGATGAAAACGCCATTCGCTGGAAGGATTACGCTTGCCAGTCGCCGCGCCGTCCCACGACATCTCCACGATGTCCTCTGGCTCAAGGTCTTCATACTTCATACCCGATGGCGTGATCAGATAGCCGCCCTCTATCCGGATACTGGCATTTCCCGATGTGCCCTGATTTATCCCGAGCGCATTCATCCGCCGGACCGTCGCAATCAGCTCTTCTCGTTGTTTCAACCAGTCCATCTTTACACCCTGCTTTTCGTTGTCCTGACCCTAGCAGAGTTGAAATGATTGCCGGAAATATTTTTCGGCCATCCGCATCAAAATTCGTGATATGGATGCGCTAAAGCATCTCTTACCTTTCAAGGATCAATTATGGCGGCAAAACCACGACTGCTTGTCACGCGCAATTTCCCACCGAATGTAATGGCGCGCCTGCGACGGGATTATGCGGCAATCACCAATGACGAAGATCGGATCCTCGAACCGGCAGAAGTACTTGCATTGTCACAAGATGTCGATGCGATCCTTTGCGCGGGAACAGAAAAATTTAGCCGCGAGGTGATTGAGGCTCTACCGGAGAATATCCGGATAATTGCCACTTACTCTGTCGGTTATGATCATCTTGACGCGGCGGCGGCGGCGGAGAAGGGCATCACGCTGAGCAATACCCCCGATGTGCTGACAGATGCCACTGCCGATATAGCCCTGCTATGCCTTCTCGGCGCCGCCCGAATGGCCCATTCATCGGCCCAGACACTGCGGTCCGGGCAATGGTCAAGCTGGGCCGCGAACCAGTTCCTGGGCGTGCATGTCACCGGCAAGCGCCTCGGTATTCTGGGGATGGGGCGTATTGGTCAGGCGGTGGCACGACGGGCAATGGGTTTTAACATGCAAATACATTACCATAACCGCCGACCGGTAGATGTTCCGGGCCTGGAAGCTGCCATCTACCATAAAACTACGGACAGTTTATTGGGCGTCTGCGACTTCCTTTCCATCAACTGCGGGCTATCGGCCAAGACGAAATATCTTATCAATGACGAGAATATCGCCAAGATGCCGGATAACGCCGTGATCGTAAATACCGCACGCGGCGGCATTATTGAGGACGCGGCTTTAATCCGGGCGTTAAAGTCCGGGAAAATCGCTGCCGCAGGCTTGGATGTGTTCGAGAATGAACCACATCTCAACCCCGATTATCTCGACCTGGATACCCTGTTCGTACTGCCCCATATCGGCAGCGCGACTGTCGAAACCCGGGATGCCATGGGGAATATGTGCCTTGATAATCTGGATGCGTTTTTTGCAGACCGGCCGCTTATCAGCGAAATCAAAACCTAGGCCTGCCTTTAGATATGGCCAGCAAGGCCACTCTCGGAGGTAATCAGACTGTCCAGTTCCGAATATTCATGGCGCATACGCCAGGATAGCAGGGCCTGCGCATAGTCGAGAACCACGGCCTGATAATCCGGCTCCTCCGCCAGATTTCTGGTTTCATCGGGATCATTGCGCATATCGAGCAGGAGCGGCGGCAGGCTTGCGAAATGTACATATTTAAAATCTGCGTCCCGATGCACCAGTAAATTGCAGTCTGATGACGGCAGGCCGAAGAAAGCTTCAGCATGTCCCTGTAGTGGATCACGAAAATCATAAAGCCAATGCACAGATTTTCGCCAGTTCTTCGGCCGCTCACCTCGTAAAAACGGCATCAGGGAGTGGCCGTCGCATTGACGCGGTACGGCGCGCGTAAGGCCATTGAGAATGGTTGGCATAATATCAACAGATTCGGTAAATTCAGTTATGTGCTGACCCACCGCTACGCCCCAGCTTTTCGGCGACTTGATGATCAACGGAATATGAAAGCTCTCATCAAAAAACCCCAATTTGCCGAACAGATAATGATCGCCCATCTGCTCACCGTGATCCGATGTTACAATGATCAGCGTATTATCATACTCGCCCTGTTCTTTCAGCGCCGTGATAATCCGGCCAAGATTCTCGTCTGCCTCGGTGATAAGGGCCTGGTATATTGCGCGAATTTGTAAGACATCGGCTTCGCTTAAATCGGCGACCAGCCCCTCCCCTTGCATATAGTAATCCCTCTCAAGAATTGAGGAATAGACGAAATCGAGGAACGGGTGATGTGCCCGCATGTCGTCCAGCGTTCTTTCTCGAACCGGGCGCTTCATCGCCGACGGATCATACAAATCATGGAATTCCGGCGGCGCAATGAAGGGCGGATGTGGGCGCAGATATGTCAGATGATAGAAAAATGGCGATCCGCCCGTCTCCGCCTCGTCATCCAGCACCCGATCAGTGAGCCAGGCCGTTTCACTGTCCACCGCCTTGAAACGGCTGGGCGCATAGGAGGAATGCCGTCCTTTCGGCAGATCAAACGCCGGATCCGGGTGATAGATCGCATATCCGGGTCCCGGAACGTCATAGCCTTGCTGGCGAAGATAGTCGAGCCAGGGCTCACAATCTCCTTTTAAGGTCATCCCAATGGAGAAGCCCGGCATCACGCCTTCATAGGTCTCAAAAGCGGCATGGTCTTCGCCCAGAATGCGGGGATCCGGTGTCGTGTCCGTATAACCGTAAAGCGTCGGATCATAGCCAGCTGCGCGCACCTCTAACGCTAGATTTGTCAGGCTATGATTAAGCGGCGTGCCGTTGCGTACGGCCCGGTGATTACTGGGATACATCCCGGTCAGCAACGATGTTCGCGACGGGCCACACGGGGCAATACAGGTGAAATGATTTTCAAAAACGGCGCCATCGACACAGAGAGCATCCAGATTAGGCGTCCTGATATTCTGGTTACCCGTCGCGCCGAGGCA
>NVRR01000022.1 GCA_002732675.1 Sneathiella sp.
TTGAAATAGCGAAATGGGTTCTTGTTTTCCATTCTAGGATTTTATGGAATTGCTAAGATACAGTCAAAGATCGGTTTTCCTCTGACAGTGCCGGCCAGCGTCAGCTAACCAAACGAACTTACTTCAAGTAGCACCGCGAAGAAGCTTTTGATGTTTGGGCAGCGGCACGCGCCGCTGCCTGAATGTATTGAGCAAGAACTTTTCGCCTCTACTCGATCTTAATGTGACAACGCCTAATTGCAATATGTCCGAATGCAGCAATAATCCAACCGGCGACAGCGACATCAAAAAGGCCGGTCACCTACAACAGTGACACGCTCCAACAAACGATGCTCTGGAAAGAAATCAGCAACCGCGTAATGCTGGGTGCTCCGGTTGTCCCAGAAAGCGAGGGATTTTGGCTCCCAGCGGAAGCGCACCTGGTAATCGGGCTTTGACGCGGTTTGATAGAGCTTGGTCAGCAACCCGATACTCTCTTCTCTGGTCTTTCCCTTGATGTTCGTTGTGAAAGAGTTGTTTACATAGATCGCCTTACGGCCGGATACAGGATGAGTACGAACGATGGGATGTTCTGAAGGAGGGTATTTGGCCTTCAGGTCCTTGATCAACTGTTCGGCTCCCGGCTTGCCATACATCGCTTGCCGGAAGGGTCTCCAGTCATGCATGGCGGTCAACCCCTCTATTTCGT
The DNA here is from genome assembly GCA_002732675.1 of Sneathiella sp. Lineage (GTDB taxonomy): Bacteria > Pseudomonadota > Alphaproteobacteria > Sneathiellales > Sneathiellaceae > Sneathiella. Next base: position 689 of record NVRR01000022.1, read on the forward strand.
CCTTTGTTTCGTCGTCGAGGCCTTCATAAGCTGCCTCCATATCCGCCCATAGCGTATCGCCGCCACATTCCGGTAAAATAATGCATCTCAGAATTGACCCTAAAGACGGATCTTTACGCCAGGTCACATCACTATGCCATTTATCCGCCGTTATCTGCGACTTTGCGGTGCTCTCTACGACAAGAATTTCCGGATCGACATTCTGTGTCTTGAAACCATCCTTGTGCTGCGTCAAGGGATGAATCTCAAGTTCACCAAATTTGCGCGCAAACGCCATATGCTGTTCCCGCGTAATATCCTGATCGCGAAAAAACAGGACCTTGTATTGAACGAGCGCATCTGAGAGTTGATTGATTACATCCTGACCCAGTTCATCTCGCAGATCCAACCCGGAAACAACCGCGCCCAATCTTACGGTCATCGGTTCAAACTTCAGATTACCTGCCACGACATTCAACAACGCCATATTCGTCTCTCCATATTATTTTTTAATTGACATTGATTAATTGATTTCCATTAATTTGTCAAGGATATAGTATGCGATCTCACACACATGGCATTGCGTTAAACTGTACATACTTGCCAGCCTTTAGAGCTCTTTCGAAATACCAATAATCTGTACCTCGAAAAATCATAATCGCTTCATTTTCCGCCTCCTGTGTTGAGAGCAGATTAACCTAAAACCGAAGATGTTTCAGGGGAGCAAATCAAGGCCCATAAGCACTGACAGGGAATCGTGCAGCCGTTGACCACAACACTCGGAATAACGTAATATGGAGAAAATTTAATAAAAAGGTTTTGACAATGGAAAATGTCCAAAAATTTCCCCCACAGACGCTTAAATCACCAAGTGCATGGTATGGCCAGGAAATGGCAAAGAACACAGATATCTGGCTGACATATCTATCATCTAAAGAGGTGTCGGAACATGAAACTGCGGCGGAAAACTTTCAGTCCAACGGCCAGGATCTTGGGGCCATGTCGCAGGAGGATTTTCCGCTCCCTCTTTTAATGGCCAAATTAGAAAAATTACGTAATAATCTGATGCATGGCATTGGTTTTGAACTTTTACGGGGGCTACCCGTGAAACAATATAGCCAAAGAATGGCGGCAGCAATTTTTTGTGGTATCGGGGCATATATAGGACTCCCCCGATCGCAGAATACAGCTGGCCGGCACTGTCAGAGGAAAACCGATCTTTGACTGTATCTTAGCAATTCCATAAAATCCTAGAATGGAAAACAAGAACCCATTTCGCTATTTCAAAACATCTCCTGAGACCATCCGGCTGGCGGTGATGATGTATGTCCGATTTCCGTTGTCCCTTCGCAACGTAGAAGATCTTCTCCACGAACGAGCCATCGACATTAGTCATGTATCCGTTCGCTACTGGTGGAGCCGGTTCGGTCCAATTTTTGCCCGCGACATCCGAAAGAAACAGATCAATCGACCTCAAAATTATTCAAACTGGAAATGGCATCTTGATGAGGTCTTTGTGAAGATCAATGGCGAGACGCCTTACCTGTGGCGTGCTGTTGATCATGAGGGCGAAGTCCTGGAAGCCTATGTTTCTAAACGCCGCGATCGCAAAGCCGCTTTGACATTCCTTAAGAAACTTATGAAACGTTCCGGCCAACCTCATGTGATTGTAACGGACAGATTACGTTCATATCGTGCCGCGATGAAGATAATTGGAAATGAGACAACGCAAGAAACAGGCCGTTGGTTGAACAATCGCTGTAAGAACTCCCATCTCCCATTCCGGCGACGAGAGCGGGCTATGCTGAAATTCAGGCGCCCGCGAAGTTTCCAGAAATTCGTCTCAATTCACTCATCAATCCATAACCACTTCAACCATGACCGCCATTTAACCAACCGAGAAACATTCGACCTTCAACGAAATGCCGCACTGACCGAGTGGCAGCAGTTTAGTGCGGCATAGTAGAAGGGTTTTCGTGCCATTTCACGCCATACAGAGACGAGGGCGCATTAGTCTGACAGCACCGCCACATTTACTTAAAAATCGGATCCATTCCGGCAGCTTCGAGTGCCGCCGCACGGGTTTTCATCCATTCTGCCTTGAAAGCATCACCGTCAAGGTTCCTGTCTTTCATGGTTGCCCAGGCTTCTGCCAATATATCCTGGCGCTTCAGCAGCTTCAGGTTATGAACTTCCATTTCGTCGGTCCAGACACCGATTTCCGTCCAGTATTTAACAGCTGCCGGATGGTACGGAACCGCCCACTCAAATGTCTGGTTCTTGGTCGACCAGCCCGGCATGGACGGCGAAGAGTTCTTATAACTGTCATATTGGGAATTGATCGCCTTGACCATGGAATAGACCAGATCCGGATCCTGGTCGGCCCGCGTGATCAAAATCGGGAAAGGATAGGCGGCCCCATCATGCGGATGGTCTTTATCAACATTGCCAGTGCCGAGAGTTGCAACATGCGGCACGAAATAAGGGGCAACGGCTAGCAGGCGCTTCCAGCCTTCCTTATCGGCGGCCGGGATCGGAGGCCAGAAGACACCGTGCGGGGTTGCTTCCAGCTTTTTGGCCGGACCAGTTGCAGTCGTGCCTAAAGCGGCAATAATCTGACCGCCTGCCATGCCTTTCCACATGGCGCCATAGCCACCGAATTCGACAATATCGACATCATCGAATGTCAAATTACCGAAGGCAAGGAGGGCCTTTGTTCCAATTGTCAAGGCCGGAGAGCCGCGGACAATACCAACCTTTTTGCCTTTGAGGCCGGCCATGGTTTTAACGCCTGAATCTCTGGTAACGGCGAGGCTGACATTGATGTCCGCCGTTGCGCTCATCAGCAGCTGCACCTTCTGCGGGCCCCAGCTCGGAACAGCAAAGTTATACACGCCTTCGGAGGCGTAGAACGTGCCGGCGCCATTGGCAATAAACTGAACCTTGTCAGTCCGCAAAGGGCTCATACGGGAAATGTCATTTTTCCCCGGGATAACGCGAATGTTGACGCCGTACGCGTCTTTCAGCGCCTTGCCAATTACAACGGCCTGATTATATCCGTTAGTACCCGTGTTATAGGCGCTCCAAGCAAGAATGCTTGGAAGCTTCACGTCGGCCGCATGCGTGGTACTGGATAAGGTTAGCGCGGCCACGGCAGCGGCTGCGCACATTTTCAAACTAAATGCCATTAATTTTTCTCCCTGGAGATCTGGTAATAGTTGTTTTTTGTTTTCTACGAGATACGTGTTTTTCTTAATTGATATTGATTAATTGATCGTCATTAATTTGTCAAGGATATAGTATGTCGCCTTAATATACTTAGCATCGCGCCTCATCTGAAGGTCTTTTCGGGTCATCTAATGCTGCAGCTTTCGTGACTGAAAGCCTGTGCAGAACAAGAGCTTTAAGCGTTGCTTCAAAATGTACATGCATATTCCTAGGCAGGTTTACGCTTCTCCCGTATATTGGCAAAATTGAGGGAAAATATATTTAGTGTTAAGGAAGGATTGTTGTAGCCTGCCGTTCATCGCGTACGATTTCAACCGCAAGAATTGGCAAAACGGTAAAACTACTTATTATGATAAAAGAGAATAATCTAGAGAATCTGACAGCTCATCGTCCGGACGTAACAGACGGAGGGTCACACACACTTGAAGGAACGAAACTTCGAATTGTGACCGCCGCGGAAAGGTTATTCGCAATACACGGCATCGATGGCGTTACCCTTCAGCAAATCCTGAAAGGTGCCGGGCAGCGCAATTCATCAGCGATGCATTATCATTTCGGCTCCAGGGAAGCACTGATCGAGGCAATCCTCCTATGGCGCGTGACCGAATTCGACGCACATAGAAACAAAATGATTGATGAGTTGCTGGAGGAAGGGCGCAGCAATGACATTCGCGGAATTTTGGCCACCGGCATTATTCCTTTTACACGTCCCATCGCCGAATCCAGCCAGCCAAGCTTTTACAACCGGTTTCTGCTGGAAATACATCGCAGCTCAACCCTTAGTTTTGATGAAATAATCGCCGGAAAAGCCGGCCGGGGTATTCAGCGCATGAATAATTTATTATTTGCGCAACTGATGGATATTCCCGGTGAATTGCGAAAGCCAAGGATTGCAACGGTGAGGTCCATGATTATTTTTGCAGTTGCGGATATAGAGGCCGTGCGGGAAAGAAGGTTGAAAGATAACCACGAGTTCGACTTTAATCGAGCGGTTGAAAATCTTATCGATATGGTGAGTGCAGCTTTCGTTGCCCCGGTGTCCCAAGAGACCAGAAGGTGTCTACAAATCTAGGTCCTAGGGGGGCGCTGTCAGACTAATGCGACGTCGTCTCTGTATGGCGTGAAATGGCACAAAAGTGCCTCTACTATGCCGCGCTTAGTTGCTGCCACTCGGCCAGTGCGGCATTTCTTTGAAGCTTGAATGCTTCTCCGTTTTTTAGGTGGCGTTCATGGTTGAAGTGGTTATGGACTGATGAGTGGATTGAGACGAATTTCTGCAAGCTTTGCAAGCGCTTGAATTTCAGCATCGCCTGCTCTCGTCGCTGGAACGGGAGATGGGAGTTCTCACAGCGATTGTTCAACCAACGGCCTGTTTCTTGCGATGTCTCATTGCCAATTATCTTCATTGCAGCACGGTAAGAACGTAATCTATCCGTTACTATTTCATGCGGTCTTTCATATCGCTTCATTATTTTCTTGAGGAATTTCATCGCTGCGTTACAATCTTGCCGCCTGGAAACAAAGGCCTCCAAGATGCTGCCAGACGAATGCAACGTGGTCTCTGTATGACGTTGTTCCCCGTCAACACCTATGGGCCTAGATAAGGGAATTGCATAAGAGAGAGTTTTTGCAATCTTGATCTACCGGAGCGAAAGAAGCTGCTTGCGCCATGGCTTGCGGAAGGGTCCATTAATATGGTGTTTGCGGATTGGGGGCATCGGCAAGACCTTCTTCTGTCTTTCCTGCGCCATCGGCTATTGCCAATGGAGACAGCTTTCTGTCCTACGAGGCCCTTACCCCGGCTCCCGCCCTCTATCTAGACGGAGAAATGCAGGGGAGCCGCCTTACAGGAACGCATCAAGCTCCTGACGAACGGTAACGATACGAAGGCACCGGTCCATATCTACACGCCGGACCTTCAGGACATGACGGACAGCACGCAGGATATTGGCCTCGATACGGGTCATAACGATATCGATGCCCTGATTGAAGAAGTGAAGCCGAAGGCTGTGCTCATTGACAATATCTCCACCTTCATACGGACCGGCAACGAGAACGAGGCGGATGTCCGGCTGGCTTTTCTGGCGCCCGATATCCAGCGTGCCATTCTTGACGAATGCCAACCCGGCACCCAGACGCTTGGCGTTCTCATGAAAGGCGATATCCCACTGCTCTGGACCGAGCAGCGCCGCAGGTTTGGAATTGAAGTCGCGAGCTGAAACCGACTTAATTCCTCTATAGGGAAAATCCTTAAGTCACCTGTTAATGTGTTGAAAGCCCCCTGTTAATGCCAACAACAGGCCCTGTTATCGGGCTTAATCGACCTGTTATGACCAATTAACAGGAAAGTGGCGAAATTCAGCTGTAAGGCACTGTAATTGCGCGATAAAATATAGGCCATCACGCGAACAGGAGACGATTTTATCCTGTTAATTGGGATTTATTTAAAAAATTCCCTGTTAACGCCCTATTCGGGTGAAACTCATCCTATCATCAGACCGCAAGAGACGCGCCCACAATTTGCCCCGGTAGAACCGTTATCTGACGATCCGGAGACTCAAGCAAGAATGGGATTGGTGGCAAAAAGTCGCCCTGTTACAGGCGGTTGCACGCGACGAGCGGGATCGGAGACAGATTGTCAGAAATGGCTGGCGGAGGGAGAGGGATTCGAACCCTC
>NVRR01000023.1 GCA_002732675.1 Sneathiella sp.
CGGTAAATTGCAGGCAAAAGCCGCGATCCGCGATGTCGGGCGGGTATTACAGATGCCCTATGGTCAGGTCGATCGTATCAGTAAGATGATCCCGGCCAACCCCGCCAATCCGGTGACCTTGCAAGAAGCCCTTGATACGGAGCCGCGGCTTCGCGAGGAACGTGCCAACGACCCGGACGTCGCCCGTCTCATTGAAACCGCCCTGAAGCTGGAGGGGCTCTATCGTCACGCATCGACCCATGCCGCCGGCGTGGTCATCGGCGATCGGGCGCTTGATGAGCTGGTGCCGCTTTATCGTGATCCGCGCTCCGATATGCCAGTGACGCAGTTCTCCATGAAATATGCGGAAGCCGCCGGGCTGGTAAAGTTCGACTTTCTGGGTCTTAAAACTCTGACGGTGCTCGACCGGGCCAAGGATCTGCTTGCAAAGCGTGGCATTAAGATAGATTACGCCAAAGTGCCGCTCGATGATCCCGCCGTGTTTGATCTGCTGTCAACGGGAAATACGATTGGCGTGTTCCAGCTTGAAAGCTCGGGCATGCGCGACATGCTGCGGAAAATGCGCCCTGATGCGTTTGAGGATATTATCGCTATCGTCGCCCTGTATCGTCCGGGTCCGATGGAGAATATCCCGACCTATATCCGTCGCAAACACGGCGAGGAAGCACCGGACTATCTGCATCCGAAACTGACCTCGGTGCTCAAAGAGACCTACGGGGTTATTATTTATCAGGAGCAGGTGATGGAAATCGCCCGAACGCTCGCAGGATACAGTCTTGGCGATGCTGACTTGCTGCGCCGGGCTATGGGCAAGAAAATTCAGGCTGAGATGGACCAGCAGCGCGCGATTTTCGCCAAGGGTGCCAAGGAAAACGGGATTACCCAGAAGGATGCCAGCCATATCTTTGATTTGGTGGCGAAATTCGCCAATTATGGTTTCAATAAATCTCATGCGGCAGCGTATGCGCTTGTCTCCTACCATACGGCTTATCTGAAGGCGAACTATCCGGTTGAGTTTATGGCAGCCTCTATGAGTCTTGACCTTAATAACACGGACAAGCTCAATATCTTTCGCCAAGACCTGGAGCGGATGAAAATTCCGGTGCATCCGCCCTGCCTCAACCATTCGGAGGTGGAATTTTCGGTGGAATTTGAAGGCGACAAAGGTGCTGTGCGCTATGCCTTGGCGGCGGTTAAAAATGTCGGGCGGGAGGCAATGGCGGGGATGGTTGCCGAGCGAACAGAAAACGGACCCTATAAAGACCTGTTTGATTTTGCTCATCGGTTAAATCCGCGGCATATGAACAAGCGGCAAGCGGAAAACCTGGCGCGGGCAGGTGGCTTCGATACTCTCCATGGGGATCGTGCACAGGTTTTTGCGGCGATCGAGATGCTGCTTAAACAAGCGCAACAATCGGAGGAAGAACGGGGATCAGGGCAGGTGAACCTGTTTGGCGGTGCGGCGGAAGTGGCCGTGGCCAAGCCAACATTACCAACTGTTGCCCGCTGGTCGGCCACGGAAAAGCTAAAGCAGGAATTTGATGCCGTTGGTTTTTATCTCTCCGGCCATCCGCTGGATGCCTGGGCGAAGACCCTGGATAAGGCCGGGGTGCGATCATCGGTGAGCTATCTGGCGGGGCTTGGGGCCGCCGAAAGTGCCGCGACGTTGGCGGGGACTTTGATGGCCAAGCGAGAACTTCGCACCCGCAAAGGGAAACCGCTGGCCTTTGTTCAGCTATCCGACTCCTCCGGTGCGTTTGAAGTGACGATGTTCTCCGAAACTCTGGATCGCTATCGGGATATTCTGGTGGTCGGTCAGTCATTGGTGCTGAAAGTGACAGGTAATCTAGATAATGAGCAGCCGCGTCTTACTGTGCAAAGCTTGCAAAGGCTAGAAGCTTTGGCCGCCAATATTACCGACGGTGTTCGCATTTTCGTCGATGACGACAAACCGCTCAAGGAGGTCGCTTCTATCTTGAAAGCAGGCGGGCGCGGGCGCGGACGGGTGGCACTTGTCCTTAATATGGAGCGTGATGCCCGGGAAGTGGAAATCGACCTTTCCAGCTCCTGCAATATCTCCCCGGAAGTCCGTGACGCCCTTAAATCAGTGTCCGGCGTCGTTGATGTTCATGATATTTAGCCGCAGGGCCTGAAAATAGTCCATTTTGGCATAATTCTGCTTGCATTCACTCATTTAGAGGCGTAATCACCGTCCAGTTAAATTCGCACGCGGGTTCGGGCTTTATTGTGTTGATAAATCCCATCCGGTGTTCAGGCCATTTGGCTTTTGGACCACAGCCCGCGGAGGCTCAACCGGAAAAGGAGAATGCAGAATGGCTCTGCCAACTTTTACTATGCGTCAGCTTCTTGAAGCTGGTGTTCACTTTGGTCACCAATCCCGCCGCTGGAACCCAAAAATGGGTCCCTATATCTTCGGCACTCGTAACAAAATCCATATTCTTGATCTGCAGCAGACAGTTCCGATGCTGTATCAGGCCCTGAAAGTGGTCCGTGATACGGTTGCCGGCGGCGGTCGTGTGCTTTTCGTTGGCACCAAGCGTCAGGCTTCTGACATAATCGCCGAAAGCGCCAAGCAATGCGCGCAGTTCTATGTCAACCATCGCTGGCTTGGTGGTATGCTGACCAACTGGCAGACAATTTCTAAATCCATCAAGCGCCTTCGTAAAGTTGAAGAGCTGCTGGGTGAAGGCGGTGGCGGCCTGACCAAGAAGGAAATCCTGAAACTGACGCGGGAGCGGGATAAACTTGAACGCGCCCTTGGCGGTATCAAGGAGATGGGCGGCCTTCCTAATGTTATTGTCGTGATCGACACCAACAAGGAAGAACTTGCCATTCAGGAAGCCAACAAGCTCGGCATTCCGGTTGTCGCGATTGTCGATAGTAACTCTGACCCCGACGGTATCACCTATCCGATCCCGGGGAATGATGATGCGCTCCGTGCGATCAATTTATATTGTGACCTGTTCAAGCAGGCCGTGATTGACGGTATTTCTGTTGAAATGGCTGATTCTGGCGAAGACCTTGGTGCAGCGGAGACGCCGATCATGGAAGAGGAACTGCCAACAGAGGCAGCCCCGGTTGAAGCGCCTGCTGCTGAAGCACCGGCTGAGAAAAAGGCAGCTGAAGATGTTGCCGCACCAGCCGAAGAAGTGGTCGTTAAAGAAGCTGCGGTTGAAGAGAGCACCAAAGCTTCCTAAGTATCGATATTCTCATACGCCTGTCACCGGGCGTATGAATTCCCTTTCACAATTAAGATAGTGAGGAAGAGTTATGGCTGCAATTACAGCTGGGCTGGTAAAAGAACTTCGCATCAAATCCGGCGCCGGAATGATGGATTGTAAAAAAGCATTGGTGGAAACTGATGGCAATATTGATGCGGCGATTGACTGGTTGCGGACCAAAGGATTGGCGATAGCGGCGAAAAAATCAGGTCGCGTGGCAGCGGAAGGCCTCGTTTCCGTTTCTGCGAGCGGCACTTCTGGCGCTGTTGTCGAAGTTAATTCAGAAACCGATTTTGTCGGTCGTAACGAAGACTTCCAGAATCTGGTCAGCTCGATTGCGGCGGTTGCGGTGGAGCAGGGCGGCGACATCGATGCTATCAAAGCAGCAACATTCCCGGGCAGTTCCGTAACAGTCGAAGAAAAACTGACCGCGACCATTTCCACCATTGGCGAGAACATGAACTTGCGCCGGGCCGCAAACCTGTCCGTCGATAAGGGCGTCGTGGCTTCTTACGTTCACAATGCCGTGGCCGCTGGCCTTGGCAAAATCGGCATTCTAGTGGCGCTGAAAAGTGACGGCGATGCGGCGGCCCTTGCGGCCCTTGGCAAGCAGATTGCGATGCATATCGCGGCGACAAGCCCGCAGTCAATCAGTGTGGATGATCTGGATCCGACCGCTGTCGAGCGCGAACGCTCGGTGCTGTCTCAGCAGGCTCGCGAATCTGGTAAACCAGAAGAAATTATCGCCAAGATGGTCGAAGGCCGCCTCAGTAAATTTTACAAGGATGTTGTGCTTCTCGAACAGACATTCGTGGTTGATGGTGAGAATTCCGTCAAGCAAGCCATTGATCTGGTCGCGAAAGACATCGGCAGCCCCATTGAAGTGGTGGGCATGGTCCGCTATGCCGTTGGTGAAGGCATTGAAAAAGAAGAAACTGACTTTGCTGCGGAAGTTGCTGCTGCCGTTAGTTAAGGTCTTCTAATGTGACGATATGATATGGCGGCCCCGGACAGGAGGCCGCCATATTTTTATGTGAATATTTGTGCCGCTTTTCAAATCGAACTTTTTCTGTATGCTGTCTTTTCGGTAGCTCCACGCCAACAGTATCTTATCCTTGGGGAAGAATATGTCGAAAGTACCTCAGTATCGCCGGGTCCTCTTGAAATGCTCAGGTGAAGCCCTTTTGGGGAACCAGCAATACGGTATTGATGTTGAGACAGCCTCCCGAATTGCCAGAGACATCGGAGCTGCCCGTGCCATGGGGATCGAGGTTTGTGTCGTTGTTGGCGGCGGAAATATTTTCCGCGGCGTGTCCGGCACCGCGCAAGGCATGGACCGTTCCAACGCCGATTATATGGGCATGATGGCGACGGTTATAAACGCCCTCGCGCTGCAAAGCGTTATCGAGGCGCAAGGCATGGTGAGCCGGGTTTTATCCGCTATTCCCATGTCCACTGTATGTGAGCCCTATATCCGCCGCCGGGCCGAGCGACATTTGGAAAAAGGCCGCGTTGTCATTTTTGCCGCTGGAACCGGAAACCCCTTCTTTACCACCGATACGGCAGCGGCGCTTCGGGCGGCTGAATTGAAATGCGATGCCTTGTTAAAGGGCACTAATGTCGATGGCGTTTATGACAAGGACCCCAATAAGTATCCAGACGCCAAGCGCTATGAAACCCTGACCCATCTGGAAGTGCTGGCAAAAGACCTTAAGGTCATGGATGCCGCAGCGATTTCCCTGGCCCGGGAAAACAATATTCCGATTTTGGTGTTTTCCATTCAGGAGGAAGGGTCATTTGCGCGCGTCCTGAGAAAAGAAGGCCGTTTCACGGAAGTGGTTTAAAGGGTATAACGGTATTTACGAAATGACAGGCAGATAACTGTTTGTTTTGAGGGAGATTAAAATGACGGCGCCAAATATGAAAGATCTTGAAAAACGCATGCAGGGTGCCCTCGATGCGTTGAAACATGAATTTGGCGGACTTCGGACCGGGCGCGCCCATGTCAATCTACTTGATACGGTTGTTGTGGCAAGCTATGGCTCCAGCATGCCATTGACGCAGGTCGGTACGGTAAGTGCGCCGGAGCCGCGGTCTCTGAGCATTCAAGTATGGGATAAAACCAACGTCAAAGCCGTCGAAAAAGCGATCCGCGAAGGAAATCTCGGACTTAATCCTATTGTTGACGGGACTGTTGTGCGGGTGCCCATCCCGGAGCTGACGGAAGAGCGGCGGGCGGACCTTGCAAAGGTCGCCGGTACCTATTCTGAAAATGCCAAAATAGCTATTCGCAACGTTCGTCGACACGGCAT
>NVRR01000024.1 GCA_002732675.1 Sneathiella sp.
CGAGAAAATCGCGACGGCGCATCTGACGGAAGCCAGCCTCGATTTCTCCGTGAAAAGCCAGCCGGCCAAATGGGCGGAGAAGCTGGGTGCGGTGCTGCTTCCAACAGGGTCCTTGCGGCGCAATTCCGGCGGCGATATTTCAGAACTCCCCGGCTTTGACGACGGGGAATGGTGGGTACAGGATGCCTCAGCGAGACTGCCTGCCTTGCTCTTTGGCGATGTCAAGGGGAAGACAATCCTTGATAGTTGTGCGGCGCCTGGCGGCAAAACGGCGCAGCTTGCCAATGTCGGCGCACATGTTATTGCCCTAGACCGGTCCAAAGCGCGGATGAAACGGTTGGAAGAAAACCTCACACGTCTCAATCTGTCGGCAAACCTGCAAATAGGGGACGCGGAAGAGTTTGAAACGACCGAATCTCTCGACGGCATTCTCCTCGATGCGCCTTGCTCCAGCACTGGCACCCTCCGCCGTCATCCCGATGTGGCTTATCTGAAATCACAAGCGGACGTGGATAAACTGACCTTATTGCAAGCCCGCCTTCTGGATGCGGCGTCGAAGCAGCTCAGCGCCAATGGGATCCTTGTTTATAGCGTTTGTTCGCTACAACCGGAGGAGGGTGAGCAACAAATTGCCGCGCTGTTGTCACGAGATCAAAGCCTGAAACGACAGCCTGTCCTGGCAGGAGAAATTGGTGGCGCCCAGGAACTTATCAATGATGCGGGCGATATTCGCTGTCTGCCGTTTCATATGGGCGGTATCGATGGCTTCTTCGCCGCCCGCCTCGTCAAAATTTCTGGCGGGGATGCTTGAGCCCGCCCAGCCGAAATGCTAAAGGAAAGCTATGCAAAAACCGGTCAGAATAGCCCCGTCCATCCTCGCCGCTGATTTCTCCCGTTTGGGAGAGGAAGTTGCGGCAATCTCCGAAGCGGGCGCCGATTTTATCCATGTCGATATCATGGATGGTCATTTCGTGCCGAATATCAGCTTCGGACCCGCCGTCACCAAGGCCGTCCGCGGATGCACAAACAAACCCTTTGACTGTCATCTGATGATTTCCCCTGTTGACCCTTATATTGCCGACTTTGTCGATGCCGGTGCCGATATCATCACCCTGCATCAGGAAGCAGGCGCGCATCTTCACCGCAGTCTGCAGCTGGTCAAGTCCCACGGGATCAAGGCGGGTGTTTCCCTCAACCCCGCGACCCCTGCCTCAACCCTGGAAGGCATCATGGATGATGTTGACTTGATTCTGGTGATGAGCGTTAATCCGGGCTTTGGCGGACAGAAATTCATCCCATCCCAGCTTGATAAAATCCGTACCTTGCGCGCCATGATCGACGCGTCGGGCCGGGATATTGATCTGGAGGTTGACGGCGGGATCACCGCTGAAACTGCACCTTTGGCTATTGAGGCTGGCGCGGATATGCTGGTCGCTGGCAGTGCCGTTTTCAAAGGCGGGCCGACGCAATATGCCGCCAATATCAAAGCACTATTAGGTACGGCATGACCGAGACGGAATCAGAACCCGCTGAAGGAGGTCCGCCCTCGCGCCGCTCGGTTTATGATGTCATTTTTGCAAGTTCTGCTTATCAGGCAAGCCTTAAAACCCGAGTTCCAAAACGTCTTTCGCTGATACCAGTTGATGTCTTTCCCGGTGATGCAGACCGCGCCGATATCATCTTTCAAGGCAGCTACGAATTTGCGGGACATGAACTGCAGCTATCAGATCAGGCGCCCTGGCTCGCGACAGATATGCCCATCGCCTGGCACAAGGAGCTGCATGAGTTTGGCTGGATACGGCATTTCACGGCAAATGGCAGTCAGGCAGCCGCCCGTTATGTCCGCACCCTCATCCTTTCCTGGATCGAACATTTCGATATTTATCGGCCCTATGTATGGGACGAAGACGTTCTCAGCCGTCGCCTGATCAACTGGCTTTGTCAAAGCGGCTTCTTGCTTGAAGATGGCGAAAGTGACTTCAATTACATTTTTTTGAAATCACTCCGGCGTCAATATACCCATCTTGCCCGCATCGCCAAACGGACCTCAAAGGAACCGGATCGCGACGCACTCTGGCAGGCTCTGCTCTATGGGAATCTCTGTTTTTCGGATATGCAGAAATCGATGGGAAAGTCTATTGCAGGGCTCGAAGCCGAGATCAATCGTACGGTCATGGCGGATGGCTGCCACATCTCCCGAAATCCAGAGCGCCATTTGACATTGCTTGGCGACCTTGTCAGCGTTCGCAATACATTGATGACGGCGAACCAAGTCATTCCCATCGCCGTCAATAACGCCATTGACCGGCTTGCCCCGGCTGTCCGGTTTTTTCAGCATGGTGACGGTCGGCTGTCATTGTTCAATGGTGGCGGCCAGATGAAGGAGGGCTATTGTGACAGCTTATTGTCTCTGTCCGATGCCACGGGACGTGCGCCGCATCGTTTCCCCAAAGGCGGATTTGAGAGGATAAAGGCGGGGCGTGCCCTGCTTATTCTCGACTCAGGAGAGGGTGGGCGCAACAAGTCAGAGGTCCGACATTCGGGTTTGATGGGGTTTGAGTTCAGCTATGGACGGGAGCGGCTGATTGTCAATTGCGGTGGTGTCACGGATACAAAATCCAGTTGGGGAAAAGCCCTCGCGGCAACCGCCGCGCATTCAACCCTGTGCTTTGATAATATTAACGCGGTTTACCCGGAGAAAAACGCCACGGACAGCCCCGAAAATATCGCGGTCCGCAGTGAAGAAGACGGCAATATTTGGCTCGATCTGGAAAGCCATGGATACCTTAAATCGGTGGGTGTCGTGCATCGTCGGCGGTTATATCTGGATGCGACGGGGCGCGCACTTCGGGGCGAAGATCAAATCATTCCCATGCGCCCGCTGGTTGCCGACAAGTCGGTTTTTACCCTGCGCTTTCATCTTCATCCCGACCTCAGCATTTCGCAAAGCGCTGGCGGCAAGAATATCCTTATCCGGACACCCGGCGGCGTTGGCTGGAAGTTCCTGACCGGTGCCGCGCGGCTCGGTCTTGAAGAAAGCGTTTATTGTAGTTACCCCGGAGAACGACGGCATAACCAGCAAATCGTCATCACTGGTCATGTACCGGACCAAAACCCTGTTCTAATCAAATGGGCCCTCACACGTCTGTCCGACTAACGCATCCTCTTAAAGCAGCCAGCGCTTGATCCCGGATGAGAATTCCGTCCCCCGCCAAATGCCTTTGACGTCCGCCACAAGGCCTGTGTCAGTCATCATTCCCTCAATCGCCGCTGGCGAAAGGTCCTGATAAACAGAATGAGCGACGGCGCCAACAATGGCATCATAACCGCCCAAATCCGACAGACTCTCGATCAGATCGATATTCAGAAACTTTTGCGCTTCGTCTTTGTTCGCAAGTGGATCATGAACATCAACCTCATGACCAAGCTCCCGCAAGCGCGTAATAATATCGACAACCCTGGTATTTCTTAAATCCGGGACATTTTCCTTAAACGTCAGACCAAGGATTAGAATCTTGCATTTCCCCTCCAGATTGGCTTCGATACTATCGGCAATGAATGTCCCCATAGAATCGTTGATGCGGCGACCGGTCAGAATGAGATCGGCGAAATACCCAACCTCGCTAGCACGATGGGCCAGGTAAAAGGGATCGATGCCAATGCAATGACCGCCCACCAGTCCCGGCGTGAAGTTGAGGAAGTTCCATTTGGTGCCCGCTGTTTCCAGAACATCATAAGCAGAGACGCCCAATTTCTGAAAAATCATCGTCGCCTCATTGACGAAAGCTATATTGATGTCCCGCTGGGCGTTTTCAATCACCTTGGCCGCCTCGGCCGTTTTGATATTACGTGCCCGATGGATACCGCCGGACGTTGCCGCGCCATAAATATCGGCAAGGATATCGGTTATTTCATCCGTTTGCCCTGCAACTACCTTGATAATTTTATCGACCGTATGGACTTTATCTCCGGGATTGATGCGCTCCGGCGAATATCCGAGGTAAAACCCCTCACCGGAGACCTTGCCGGATGCTTCTTCCAATATCGGCCCGCACACGTCTTCTGTTACGCCGGGATACACCGTGCTTTCAACAACGACAATGGCCCCGTCTTTCATGATTGAGCCGATAGAGGCGCTGGCGGTCTTCAAAGGCCGCAAATCAGGCGCGCTGTCATCATCAACCGGCGTCGGCACCGTGATAATATGAATATCCGCATCCCTCGTGTCGGCAATGTCTTTGGTAAAGCGCACGCTGCTGGCCCGCAGCATCGGCGCGTCAATTTCAAAGGTGCGATCGACGCCCTGACGCAGTTCATCGATACGTTCGCTATTCAGATCATAGCCGATAACATCGAAACCTCTTGCCAGGGCAATTGCTAGCGGTAGACCCACATATCCAAGACCCACAACAGAAATTTTCGTCTTGCTGCTCACCTCGCCATGTTCTTGCAAAGCCGCCGGGATTGATTTCGCCATAGATACACCGCCTCTTTCAGAAATCGCAGTTTGTTGGTAACGCTGCGCCATATGTTTGTCCAAGTTTTTTTTCAAAAGCCGGTTCCGCAAATTCACGCCGCATGCTATAGCGCGCCCATGGAGCCTACCCAACTTTTCAAAGGATAACTTCGTCAATGTCCCGCACCGATTTGCAGTCTGTCACCCGTGCCCTTATTTCCGTTTCCGATAAATCCGGACTTGTCGAACTTGGGACCGCGTTACGCCGCCAGAATGTGGAAATACTTTCCACGGGCGGTAGCGCCAAGATGTTGCAGGATGCCGGTATTGCGGTGACCGAGGTTGCCGATCATACGGGGTTTCCGGAAATGATGGACGGGCGGGTCAAAACCCTGCACCCGACGATCCATGGCGGTATTCTGGCGCTTCGCGATAACGACGATCATGTGGCGGCAATGGCAGAGCATGGTATCGGCGCCATTGATCTCGTCATCGTCAATCTCTATCCGTTTGAGGAAACCGTCGCCAAAGGCGCGGATTTTCATACCTGTATTGAGAATATTGACATCGGCGGCCCCGCCATGATCCGCTCGGCCGCAAAAAATTACGGATTTGTCACGGTGATTGTCGATACCAGTGACTATGCAACAGTTATTGAGGAGCTTGAGGAAACCAGCGGCAAAACCAGCCTGGAACTCCGCAAGAAACTGGCGGCCAAGGCTTATGCCCGCACAGGCGCCTATGATGCCGCCATTTCCAACTGGTATGCGGCTCAGCTGGGCGAAGAATTTCCCGACCGCCTTGTTCTGGCAGGCAGCCGCCAGCAAATCTTGCGATATGGCGAGAATCCCCATCAGTCTGCGGCTTTTTATGCCAACGGCGAAGAGCGGATCGGCGTCGCCTCGGCAACACAAATTCAGGGAAAAGAACTTTCCTATAACAATTTCAACGACACCGATGCGGCCTATGAATTGGTTGCGGAGTTTGACCCCAAAATTACCGGGCCAGCCTGCGCCATTATCAAGCATGCCAACCCGTGCGGTGTTGCCAAGGGAGCAACCCTGGTGGATGCCTATAAATCGGCTTTTGCCTGCGATACCACATCTGCCTTTGGCGGTATTGTCGCGCTCAATCAGACCTTGGACGCAGCAACTGCAGAGGAAATTGTCAAGATTTTCACCGAAGTGATTATCGCCCCGGACGCTGATGACGCCGCCAGAGAAATCATTGCGGCCAAGAAAAACCTGCGCCTGCTGCTCACCCACGGCTTGCCGGATCCCGCGACCAGTGGCCGAATAGTCAAATCTATCGCGGGCGGATATCTTATTCAGGAACGCGACAATGCTTTGACGGCTAAGCCGGAGTTGCGGGTTGTCACAAAACGAGCACCAAGTGATCAGGAAATGGCTGATTTACGATTTGCCTTCATAGTCGCCAAGCATGTGAAATCAAACGCCATTATCTATGTCCGTGACGGTGCAACGGTTGGTGTTGGCGCGGGGCAGATGAGCCGGGTTGATTCGTCCAAAATTGCCGCGGCCAAATCGCTGGAAGCCGCGCAGAATGTCGGGGAGACCATCGCCTGGGCAAAAGGTTCTGTTGTCGCCTCTGACGCATTCTTCCCCTTCGCCGACGGGTTGCTGGCCGCCGCAAAGGCAGGTGCCACCGCGGTTATCCAGCCCGGCGGGTCCATGCGGGACGATGAAGTGATTAAGGCCGCAGACGGCGCCGGGCTTGCCATGGTCTTCACAGGTATGCGACATTTCCGTCATTGATATTAGTCAGGGAGACAGCACATGATCATCACGACAACCGGCGCAGTTGACGGAAAGCCCATCACGGCGTATCACGGCGTTGTCGCCGGTGAAGCGGTTATGGGGACAAATTTCGTCCGCGATTTCTTTGCCAGCATGTCCGATAAATTTGGCGGCCGTTCAAATGCCTACCAGAAAGAAATCCGCAAAGCCCGTGGCTATGCCTTGGAAGATATCACGGAAGAAGCCGAAGAATTGGGCGCCAATGCCATTGTCGGCGTCAGCATGGACGTCGAGGTTATCGGCGACAGTATGCTGATGGTTGTTGTTTCGGGGACGGCTGTTACGATTGGCTAGGGTCCTGATCCCAGATAGTCATCAATGCTCCGGTTCGCGGACAAAGCTCATCAGCGCGGCGCCGATCATCAACAGGATAAAGATAACCAGCATTGCCGGGCGCTGCTGACCCGTTACTGACGTGACAATGCCGATCAAAAGCGGTGCGAAAAAGGCCGTCGCCTTACCCGAAAGAGCGAACAGGCCAAAAAATTCGCCTATTTTTTCAGGGGGCGATAATCTGGCGATCAAAGTCCGGCTTGCGGCCTGCGCAGGCCCGAAAAAGAACCCCATGATAAAGCCGAAACCCATAAAGACCATTTCAGCCGGGCTGGCAAAAAGCGCTCCGCCCTCAACCGGCATGGCGGCTGGCAATCCGAACAAAACCTGTCCGTGACTGATAGACAGAACGCCAACAGAGGCAAAAGCAAGCCCCAGAACGGAAATGACGATGGTCGGCTTCGAGCCTATCTTGTCATCAAGCCAGCCTCCCAGAAAACAGCCTGCTATGGCAAAGACATTAATCAGGATGCCAAAAATGCCCAACTGCGTCGTCTCCCATCCGAACAGACCTGCCGCGTAAATTCCGGAAAATCCGATCAGGGCCAATATCCCGTCATTGTAAAACATCCGCGCGATCAGGAAAAAAACGATATTCTTGTAGTCCTTCAATGATCGCAATGTGCTCAACAGAGAATTTAGCCCTTGCCGCACGGCGACCTTTTTGGAAATGCCCGTGGATTTCGTATCCGGCGTAAAAATGAGCATAGGAATAATAAACACCAGAAACCAGATCGCCGACATCGGACCGGTAATACGGTCCGGCTCATAGGTGGCTTTATCCAGTCCGAAGAGAGGCTCCGCTGGCATCGAGAAGCCAAGGAGGACAATAAACAGAGCGATCAACCCGCCGATATAGCCCAGCCCCCAACCGAAGCCGCTGAGACGCCCCATCTTTGATTGCGGCGTCAGGTTTGGCAGCATGGCATTGTTAAACACCAGGCTGAATTCGACACCGATGGTGCCAAGGACAATAGCTGCCAAAATCCAGAAGATGCCGCTTTGCTGGCCTGGCACCGCCCACCAGAGAGAAAACGCCCCAATCGCACAGACGATGGCAAAGAACAGTATCCACGGCTTGCGACGCCCGCCGGCATCAGCGATAGAGCCGAATACCGGACTTAGAATGGCAACCAGAATGCCCGCGATTGCCTGTGTATATCCCCAATAAGCCTGACCCTGAACCGACGATGCCGCGACATGCGAGGTGAAATAGGGCGCAAATATAAATGTGATGACGACAGTGAAATAAGGCTGATTGGCCCAGTCAAACATCGCCCAGGAAAATTTACCGAGCTTACTTGCTTCCTGGACAGGTTCACTGTGATCCGCCATTTCATTCCCCCTATATCATACCTGCCCCACCAATGGGGTCAGGCTACGACAGAAGGCCGATGAATACAAATGAGATCAGTCTCGGTTTTCAAACAAGATTGTGGATTTTAGCGAAGGGATCGCGGCTGGAATCCTCCTGCCACTCATACTCGGCCCACACTGCTACTTTTCGTGCCCTTTCCAAGCCGCAATGTCGCGCGATAACGGCCAGTGCCATATCCATACCCGCCGAGACACCGGAGGAGGTAAAAAACTTCCCATCCTCGACCCACCTGGCCTGCACCACCCAATCGACCTCGGATGATTGGGCGCGAACCCAGTCAAACGCCAACTTATTGGATGTCGCCTGCCTTCCATCCAGAACACCTATCTTGGCAAGCAATGCGCTACCTGTACAAACAGTCATAACCGTTTCGGCCTGCACCGCCGCAGCCGCAATCCAGGCGAGCAAGGCCGGGTTATCGACTTCCTGACGGGTTCCCAAGCCGCCTGGGATCAATATCAGATCATAATTGACCTGATCTGCAAGACACCTTTCCACCTTAACTGCAGGTCCTGCCTTACTGACGACATAGCCCTTCTTTTCCGCCACAATCTCTATATGGAAGGCGTCCGAAGGTATGCCAAAGAATTCCAGAGGTCCAAATAGGTCCAGCAATTCAAAATTTGGAAAAACCAATGCTCCAATGCGCTTCATTCTGTAACAATCCCCGGACGTTTAACTGATCAGGGATCGGAACTGGCGATTGGCGAAGGCGAGCTTTGAGATATCAAGGCCACCCATGGAACGGTACTCCTTCATCAGCTCCGACGACCGCGTAATTGGGGCTTTATGCTGTTTTACCCAATGATCATAGGCGTTACGGCCGGCATGGCCATTTGCTTCGGCAAAGACGGAGTTGGTGATCGCTCGTTGCTGACCATAAAGGTCATCAATGATTGCCGTGATGGCGAGGCGGTCCCAGTTATTCTCTGGCTCAATGCTTTCGGCGGCGGTCCGGAGCCAATCCAGGTTAAGCTCGGCACCGATGGCGAAATACACTTCGCCAACCTCGGTAATCGGACGGGAGCTCGTATTGCCGACTTGTACCATATCGAGTGAGGAGCGCAACGGACCCAAGGCGGCAACCCGCCGGGCAAACGCCTTCGGGACACCAGCGGTGATAAGCTGGCCAGCGCGGTCGTTGAAGACTTTGCGCCCCTCAACGCTCAAAAGCTCCTCCAGCCCTTTTTCAAGTTTGCGCATTTCCGCCGATAAACTCCCGGCTTCGGAGGCAATATCCACCTTGGCCGACAAGCGCCGCAGGCACCACAGGGTTGCTCGCCGTGCCAGTTTTTGGGTGACGTCAATCATGCGGCCCTGAACGTCGGAGGATACCTTGTTGTCGAGCGATTCAATGCCCGCCCAGATATTGTTCAAATCAAACACATCGCAGACCAGGGCGAAGGCCCGTGCCACTTCCTGTGGTGTGCTACCCTGTTCCTCCATCATTTGCAGGACGAAGGTCGGGCCCGCGCGATTGACCAACTGATTGACGATGATTGTCGTGATAATCTCGCGGCGTAGCCGGTGGTTTTCAAGACA
The DNA here is from genome assembly GCA_002732675.1 of Sneathiella sp. Classification (GTDB taxonomy): domain Bacteria; phylum Pseudomonadota; class Alphaproteobacteria; order Sneathiellales; family Sneathiellaceae; genus Sneathiella. The sequence continues at coordinate 9,527 of NVRR01000024.1, forward strand.
GGACGCATGTTTTTCCGACAGTTGGGGCGGGAAATAGTTGGTGAGCCATGTATCATAAAAGGTATTGTCCGGAAGATCCGTTTCCAGAATATCCTCATAGAGCGTCATTTTCGCGTATGCGAGAAGAACCGACATTTCAGGGCGCGTCAGGCCTCGCCCACCTGCCCGTCTCTCCGCCAGTTGCTCATCATCGGGTAAAAATTCAACGGCACGGTTAAGCCGACCTTTTTTCTCCAGATCGCGGATGAACCGGACATTTTCCTCGAAATTGACAAGGCTTTGCCGGTCAGCCGTGGTCAATGCCTGGGTTTGCAGATAATTATCCTGCAATACATGCTCTGACACAGCGTCCGTCATCTCGACCAGCAAACGGTCACGCTGCTTGCCGGTCATCTCGCCGTCATCAAGCACGGCCCGCAGCAGGATCTTGATATTCACTTCATGGTCGGAGCAGTCTACGCCCGCCGAATTGTCGATGGCGTCTGTATTCAGACGCCCGCCAGAAAGAGCATATTCAATCCGTCCAAGCTGGGTCGTCCCGAGATTACCGCCCTCGCCGATGACTTTGGCGCGGACTTCGTTACCATTGATCCGAATGCTGTCATTGGCGCGGTCTCCGGCATCATTGTTACTTTCACCGGCGGCCTTGATATAAGTCCCAATCCCGCCAAACCACAGAAGGTCCGCCTGGGATTTAAGGATTGCCGTCATAAGTTCGTTGGGCGTGACATTGTCGGTTTTGATGTCCAGCAATTTCTTGATTTCCGATGACAGCGGAATGGATTTTGCCTTGCGGTCAAAAATCCCGCCGCCTTGGGAAATCAGCTTGGTGTTATAATCCTCCCAAGAGGAACGCGGAAGCTTGAATATCCGCTCGCGCTCCTTGAAGCCCTTGGCCGCGTCGGGGGAAGGATCAATGAATATATTGCGATGATCGAAGGCCGCAACAAGTTTGATATGCTTGGACAGCAGCATGCCATTGCCAAAGACGTCACCAGACATGTCGCCGATACCGGCCACGGTAAATTCCTTGCTCTGGGTATCATGATCCATTTCCCGGAAATGGCGCTTGACGGATTCCCAAGCACCGCGCGCCGTAATTGCCATTTTCTTATGGTCATACCCAGCAGCCCCGCCGGAGGCAAAGGCATCGCCCAGCCAGAAGCCATAAGATATCGCCACTTCATTGGCGATATCTGAGAAGGTCGCCGTGCCCTTGTCCGCTGCGACGACGAGGTAGGGATCATCAGCATCATGGCGCACCACATTCTGGGGCGGCACCACCTCGCTGCCAACATAGTTATCAGTGATATCGAGAAGCCCGGAGATGAAAATCTTATAGCAAGCGATACCCTCTGCCTGAATTTCCTCACGTGTGCCATTGGGCGGCAATCTTTTGGGGAAGAAGCCCCCCTTGGAGCCGACAGGGACGATCACGGTATTCTTAACCATCTGGGCTTTCATCAGGCCCAAAACCTCGGTGCGGAAATCTTCGCGCCGATCCGACCAGCGCAACCCGCCACGTGCAACCTTGCCACCGCGCAAATGTACGCCTTCCACCCGCGGACTATAGACGAATACTTCTACATGTGGACGCGGCAACGGCAAATCATCGATTTTCTGACTGTCGAGCTTGAAAGAAAAATACGGCTTCTCGGCACCGTTTTTATCCTTCTGAAAACTATTTGTCCGCAGAGTATTAAGGATCAGATTAACGAACCGACGCAAAATTCTGTCATCGTCGAGACTGGCAACCTGGTCCAGATCCTGCCAGATATCGTCCAGAATACGGGCGACCGCGGCAGCCCTGTCCCCCTCGAATTCCGGGTCGAAGCGAACATTGAAAAGCTCAATCAAGCGTCGGCAGATTACCGGGTTTTCCGACAATGTATTGATCATGTAGGATTGACTGAAAGTGATTCCCGTCTGCCGCAGATATTTCGCATACGCGCGCAAGACGACGACGCTGGACCAATCCAGACCGGCCCGCAAAACCAGCCGGTTAAATCCGTCATTTTCCATTCTCCCGGACCAGACCCGCCGGAAGGTTTCTTCGAATTTCGCTTTCAGATCATGCAGGTCAAGCGCCTGACCACCGGGCTCAACCAGGTCAAAATCATGTATCCAGATAGGCTGCTTCAAGCCGGGCGACGAAACATAGTACGGGTTTTCCGACTGAACCCTCAGTCCCATATTCTCCATCATTGGCAGACAATCGGACAAGGAAAGCGACTCGCCGGGGCTGTATACCTTGAAACGTACCTTGTTTTCTGGATCCTCCACCCAACGATAAAGGTTTAATCCGAGCTCACCGCCGGATTTGCAGACGACTTCCGTCTTTTCGATATCATACAGAGCCAGCTCCGCATTGAAGCGTTCCTGATATCCAACCGGAAAGGCTTTGCCGTACCGAGCCTTGAGACGCAATCCTTTTTCTTCGCCCCATTTATCAAGAAGGGCATCATGAAGATCGTCAGACCACTCCCGCGCCGCGCCCACCAGAAGGCGATCGAGGTCAGCCTCATCTATTTCCGGTTTATGCTTGCTTTTAAGGGCGATGATATAATGAATGCGGGCAAGCGCGTCGTCACCGACAAGCGCGTATTGCGACGACACCGAACCATTGTGAACCTCGGCGAGGATATTGCCAAACTTCTTCCTAATATCTGTATTGAATTTTTCCCGCGGGACATATACCAGCGCCGAGACGAACCGCTGAAACCGGTCGCGCCGGAGCAAAACACTAATTCTAGGCCGTTCCTGCAGCAAAAGAATTTTTGATGATATTTCAAAAAGATCCTCGACAGAAATCTGAAACAGCTCGTCCCGCGGATAGGTTTCGAGAATATGGGCCAGCGCTTTTTCATCATGGCTACTTTTGGCAAGACCCGCCATTTCCAGCGTCTGTGATACCTTGCGGCGCAGGTATGGAATATCCCGGGGGATGCGATTATAGGCAGCCGAGGTAAAAAGCCCTGTAAACCGGTATTCACCGATCACGTCACCCTTATCATTGAATTTTTTGACGCCGACATAATCCAGATGCACGGCCCGATGAACCGTCGAGCGGACATTGGCCTTGGTCACGATGATCAATTCGCGGCGGCGCAGGAAATCTTTCACTTCTGGCGACATTTCGCGATTACCCGACATAATGCGCCGCTTGGGGTCACGCAGGATGCCAAGACCTGAATCCTTCACAATATCCCAGCTGTCCTGTTTTTTCTTCGCCGAATCCCCAAGTTCAAATTCCCGGTAGCCCAAAAATGTAAAATGGCCGTCAGACATCCACTCCATCAAGGCGCGTGCTTCCTGGACTTCCGCTTTTTCCAATGGCGGCGGGTTTTCTTTCAGGTTTTTGATAATGTCATCAACACGGCCAAGTATGGGGCGCCAGTCTTCGACGGCCAAGCGCACGTCAGTCAGTGATTTGGTAAGCTCACTCTCGATTTCCGCCAATACATTCGGATCGGATTGCTCATCAATCTCGAGGTGCATAATGCTTTCGCGTACGTGTTTTTGTTTTGCCGTTGGCTGGCCTTCGAACACTTGCTTGCGCGTCCCCTTCGCATCCCGCTCGACATCCAGTACCGGATGGACAATCTGGTGGATTGTCAGTGCACGCCGGGACAGAGCCGCCGTGACGCTATCAACAAGGAACGGCATATCATCATTGACAATTTCGATCACTGAGTGGGATGTTTTCCAGCCATTCTCTTCCAGGTCAGGGCTAAAGACCCGTAATTTGGTCACACCAGGCTTGCGTTCCGCGCCGAACTTGTAAAGCGACAAAGCGGATCCATAAAGATGCTCGGGGGTGAGGTCAAGCACATCCTCCGGTGACAAACGTTCAAAAAATTTTCGGGCAAAAACTGTGACGTCCTTCGCCGCCTTTTCGTCCAGACGCATTGCAACCATAGAGAGAATTTTATCAATTTTTTCCGTTTTCAGTTCTTGCGATTTTGCAACCATAGTCAGGATCCCCATCCCATAAATTGACCTATAAGTCTTTCCCGAATCATCGGTAAGTCTCACTAAATTATCCTTTAAAGAATAATTTGCAAACCTAAATTAAGCGTAAAAACCTTCGTTTTTTCAAAGTGTTATTTTTTCTCTGCCTAATTTATAAGCAGAACCGATATCCATCTCCCCTGTTCAGTTGAAGGTTTCTGCGGCCTATGGCGATCTGAACCAAATCCAAGGGCTTGCCTTATCTGAGAAAGAATGCCGAAAATTGCTAACTAAAGAGAATAATACTATTGCTCACAACGCCCGGAAGACAAACGTTTGGTGATCATAAATATATGTGAAGCCTCGTACTTGGGTCGGCGTCACCAGAGAAAAACTTAAGCGTTTCCAGACAGCAAACCATTGCATATCTGGCTTTGACCAAATGCAGGCTGGTGCTCGATGCGCCCGGAAACTGACAATCGTATAATTAGTAATGAGACAGCTTCAAAGACGATCTGCACTAAGAGAGAAGAGCCGTTTTCCAGCGACAAAAATGCTATTTTTCAGGGCAGTCCGGCATGTTATAAGATAGTTGATAAAGATGCGTCTCGTAAGCACCGAAATTATCACGAAACCGGCCCTCAACCGTCTTGATGGACCGGTTTTCATCCAGTACGACGACGTTCGGGTGCAGATCTGGTTGCTTCACGTGAAACAATGCGGCACCGGGAAGTTTACTGCGGGAGCCCGCAAAAATATACAAATGGCATTTATCACGCTTCACGAGGGATGCAATGCTTGTGAAACGCTCACCTGACCCTCTCGGGGTCGCATTTGTCGTCGAGACGGCATCTTTCAGGCTTTCACTGTTCAGTATTACTGCCAGTGACGTAATACGGTGGTTAATGGCTTTAACAGCATCCCGGAGATCGCCGTGCTGAAGGAGGGCTGCCTCAATGAATGTCGGCCTGAATTGATGGACGAAATAGATGATGCCCTTAGCGCCATGGATAATGGCAAGCCACACCTGATTTCGCACCTCTTCCTTCGTTGGTATGATGTCCGGATTGTCAATACGGCTTGCGCCAATAACAGCCCAAACTGGTTTGCCACCATCGGTCCATTTGATCAACCGATCGACACCCTTTGCCACTAAATCCAGCCGTCCACGAACGGCTAAATCGCGATGTGTCACGGGATATATGTCGAACGAGACAATATCGGCCGCCTTGACATAGTCTTCGTAATCTTCCGGATGATTTGTCCGCGGTCCCCGGCCATGCCAATGATCCAATGCGACTCCCTGACCGAGATTGAGAAGAACGGGCCGCGTCGGGTCTGCCGCGCGCATTTTTTCGTATCGCGCCCACATTTCAGCAGGCAGAATAGGTGGGCCAGCCCGCAGTGCCCCGTCAACCCACTGGCCATTATCCGGCTCGCCCTTCTGCGCCCAACCGATGATCATATCGTTATTCGGATCGGTCAGACCAACCTCATTCTGGGCGCTGAAAACTGGCATATTTGCGGCCTTGAGGCGGGCAAGCTGGTCGCTTGTCGGCCCTTTCCAGAGCCCCACATACAAATTAATCCCTATTTCCTTGTACGCAGACGCCTTGTCTGGCGCTTGCAGCGAGACACCAAGGGGGAAAAAAGCCGGATTTTCAAGAAGGTGGCTTAGGGACCTGTCGGGTTCCGCAGAATACCCCGCTTTTGGCACCGTCAAGAGAACAAGGGCCGCTATGACGAAGGAAACCGTAAAACAGTGCGTATATCTCATAGAATGTCTTTATTTTTCCCGTCGAGCACAAGGCATGTCAGTTTGTTCGAATAAAAGGCGCCGGTATCTATGCCGATACGGTTGGTCTTGAATTCAGGGGCTGGCGTAATACTATGGCCATGTACGATAACTTTTTCATATGCGTCTCCATGCAGCAGGAATTCATCCCGTATCCACAAGAGATCCCGTTCTTTTTGAGCGCTGAGGGCAACGGTCGGATCAATCCCGGCATGGGCAAAAAAATAATCACCAAGGGTATAGCTTTCCACCAGGCCTTCAAGAAAAGCGCGATGCCGGTCGGGCAGAGCCTTCTGGAGCTTTTCTCTAACCGAGACAATATCTTCGCTGGTCAATTCACCCACAGAGATATCGATACCGTAGCTTTGTACCGTCGCATCGCCGCCAAAATGGAGCCAGCGTTTTCCTTTCAACGGATCATCCAGAAAGGTCAGCATAGAGGCCTCATGATTACCGTTCAAGGTCACAATGTTCATCTGCGGTAAATCAAGGTCCAGAATAGTATCGATAACGGCCGCGCTCGCAGGTCCCCGGTCAACATAATCGCCCAGAAATATCAAATGCGTATTCAAGGCGCTTCGCTTGACAGCATCGGCAGCAATATTGGCCAGCAAGGGAACAAGCAGGTCATTCCGGCCATGGATATCACCGATGACATAGGCACAATAACCCTCCGGCATCTCCGCTGCCGCCACCGATATCCGCGTACCACCCGTCTTTGCCTTGCGCATTGGCATCAGTTTATTGAGCTTGGAAAACGCCATCATTCCCATCTTTCAGAATAGGTCCTGACCCTCAGTACTAGAACTTAACGGCTTTATCCGCCAGTAACAATAAAGTCAGGTCTTGCTCGCCCAAAAAAAGTGGCGGCCAAATTGACCACCACTTCATATATGTACTGAAATATTTTTTAGCGATAAATATATGGAAATCGGTCAGAAAATTGGCCTTTTTCCCTTAAAAAATTTACTTCATTGAATTCTCTAAAAATCAATCCTCAATCAAATGGTCTTTATGACGCCGACGGCCCAGCCAAATGATTGCGCCGAGCGCAAACATGAACAAAAGCAGGGCCGGGTGAAAAAAGCTTTCATCTTTCGCAGCCGCAGCGGATACATGATCAGCGGCTCCCGTCTGTATTTTTTCGCCAAATAACGCCACTTTCGTCGCTGACGTTGGCCGCCCGTCCGTCAGGGCCGGTACGGCCTGATTTATACCCACCAGTGTCGCTTTGGTAATTTCTGTGCCACCTTCGGCAGAGAGCGGTGATGCATGAGGTGCATTTATCGCAACAACAAGAGATAGAGACGCAGCCATCAGAATTTTGCCAAAAATCACGTCGTATTTCTCCTGCAATAAAAATGTCTGGATTCCACGTTTCCAACGAAACCGTAACCTCGATTGCCTACAGGAATATGACGATTTGACATATCCTGCATCCCTCATTTGAGGGATAAGGAAAAATAAATTAAAATTTGGGCTTTGCTTCTTCTATTCTTCTCGTAATGCCCGGTTGAAGCTGAGAATGATAGGGTCGATGAAGTAATCTAGGGCGGTGCGTTCACCGGTGGAGATCATGACATCTGCCTGCATACCGGGCCGAAGCTGGGCGACCTGGATATTGGCGTCATCGAGGCTGTCAATCTGCACGCGGGCGAGATAGTAAAACGAGCCGGTTCGCGCGTCCTCAAGGCTATCAGCGGAGACACTGATAACGGTTCCCTCAGCCGGCAAAGATACCCGCTGGCTAAAGGCGGGAAAACGGATTTGGGCCGATGAGCCGATATGGACAGAATCAATATCTGTTGTGTTCACTTTTGCCTCAACAATCAGCTGCACGTCATCGGGGACAATATCCAGAACCGTCGCCCCCGGCGCAATGACGCCGCCGGCAGTATGAACGACCAGGCCCACCACATAACCCGCTGTTGGCGCGCGGATCTCGGTGCGGTTCAGAACATCCTCGGATGCACGGTTCTGCTCTTCCAGGTCAAAAAGCTGCGCCTGGATATTACGAAGTTCTGACACGACCTCTTCCATCAGGCTATTGGAAAGCTCGTTCATCTGCAGCAGGACTTCGCCAATTGCCTGCTTGGTCTGAGCAATTTTAGATAGCCTCCCGCTACGATCTCCGCTCAGCTCTGCCAGATTCCGCTGCAATGCCCGCAACCGTGGCCGCTTGGCCAGGTTTTTATTAACCAGCCCCTGCACGTCCTTGATTTCCTCGGTGATCAGCTTGATCTGCCGATCAGATGCGTGAACCTGTCCGCCAAGCCCCTTTATTTCCTCCTCAAACTGCAGCACCTTCTGTTCAAGGATGGTGACCTGCCCGAGGCGCGATTTTCGGCGTCCATTGAATATATTTTCCTGGCCCGCCATGACTTCCTTGACGTTTGGCTTTTCTTTGTGCTCCATCAGCCAGTCTGAAAACGAAATCTTGTCGAGGCCGTCCCGTTCCGCTTCCAGACGCGCTTTTTGTGCCAGCGCCACTGTCCTGCGGCCACGGACAATTTCCATGGACGCTTTCGACTGGATTTCATCAAGAACAATCAGGACCTGACCCTTCTCAACGAAATCGCCGTCCTTCACTTTAATTTCCGAGACGATACCGCCTTCCAGATGCTGGATGGATTTTCGGTTGCCCTCGACACTAACCGTTCCTTGCGCTATGGCCGCACTGCCAAGCGGCGCAAAGGCGGCCCAGCCCATAAACGCCCCAAAAAACAGAAATATAATTACCATCCCGGTGATAATAGGGCCGCGCACATTCATCATCTTCGCAGATCCTCTAAGTATTTTAACGCGCCTTGCTGATCACCTTTGACAAATAGCGCATAAATTTTCGAAATTTCAGTGTCGCTTAAGGGATGAGGTGTGAGCGACTGTATTTTGGTTTTTATCTTTTCACTCGGGCCCATGGTGAGGACCGCGGGGTTCCTCTTGATGAGGGGCGCGCCATTACTATGGGCGCCCGAGCCGTTTACCTTAATGCCATTCGACTGTCTGGGCGACAATGCTGTACCAGCCTGCGGTTTCAAAGATTGCTTTTCAGCGTACTTCTTGCCATTGGAGATCGGCGCGGCCTGTGCTGTTAGCCGCGGCCGCCGTTTCGGTTTGGCGGCCAATGGAGCCGGTGTGATAATCGGACCCGAGCCCGCGGCGTCTTCCACCGGGTCCTTTCTAGCCTGGAATCCCTGGGTTTTTGGTCCGGGAAGAGCCTTCTGCCCTCCCTGAAGCTTCATCATCACTTCATCCCGATAGCCAAATTCCTGCACCATTCCATCTTTCAGAACCAGTATTTTGTCCACATGCTTCAATATGTTGGGCCGATGCGCAATCACGAAAATCGTCATGCCTTCGGCCCGTAGGCTTTCCATGGCACTCATCAACGCCGTCTCACCGATGCTGTCGAGATTGGCGTTCGGCTCGTCGAGAACCAGGAAGCTGGGGTCGCCATAAAGGGCCCTGGCGAGCCCGATACGCTGTCGCTGCCCGCCGGAAAGCGCCGTACCCCCCTCGCCGATTTCGGTCTCATAGCCTTTTTCCATACGCAGGACCATTTCATGGATACCCGCCTTTTTCGCGGCGGCAATCACGTCCGCCGGATCGCCCTCGCCCATGCGGGCAATATTTTCGCGGATGGTGCCGGAGAAAAGCTCAATGTCCTGTGGCAGATAGCCGATATGTTTGCCGCGGTCGTCGGCGCTCCATTCCGCTACATCCATATTATCTAGGCGGGCATGACCGATGCGGGGCTTTAAATTGCCGACCAGGATTCGGACGAGGGTGGTTTTCCCGGCCGCCGTTGGCCCAATAATGCCGAGAACTTCGCCTGGGTTGATGCTAAAATTTATGTTTCGGAGTATGGGTTCCGTCGTGTTTATATGGGTATAGCTGAGCCCCTCAACTGAGATCGCCCCTTTTGGCCTCGGCAGAGACATGACTTCCTGGCGAACCGCACTCGTATCCAGCTGGGCTTTCAGACGCCAATAGGCCGACCGCGCCGACAGGAAACCCTTCCAGGATCCAATGGCCTGCTCAACCGGGGCCAGAGCCCGGCCCATAATGATTGATCCGGCGATCATCGAGCCTGCTGTCATCTCGCCTTCAATGACAAGCCAGGCACCTGCGCCCGTTACGCTGATTTGAAGCATCATACGAACGAATTTTGAGGCCGCCGCAATGATGCCACCACGATCACTTGCACTTGCTTGCAACACCAACGCTTCGGCATGATGTTTGTTCCAACGCTGGACAAGTTGCGGCATCATGCCCATGGCCTCAATCACATCGGCATTCCGCGATGCCGTCTCAGCCTGTTTCATGGCAACAATGGACTGGCTGCTTGACTGGCCAAGCATCTTGCGGGTCATCATTTCGTTCACAAGAGCAAGGCCCAGCAAAATAAAGGCACCGATTAACGCCAGCCAGCCAAGAACAGGATGCAACAGGAACATGATCCCGAGGAAAATCGGCGCAAAGGGCGCATCCAGAATCGGAAATACGCCGGGGCCGGTCAGGAAGGAGCGAAACGTGCCCAAGTCGCGAAGCGCCTGGATACTGGCATCTTTACCGCTTGTCAGGGTTGAAACGATACTGGCCGTCAGAGCCGCGCCGCCGATTTGCAGATCCAGCCAAGTGCTAATCCGGACGAGAACATAGGTCCGTACCGCCTCCAGCATAGACATGGTCAGCAAGGCAAAACCGGCGATCAGCATCAGGAGCAGAAGCGTGTCCGTATTCCGGCTGGTGATCACGCGATCAAAGACCTGCATCATGAACAAAGGTGCCGTGAGCATAAGCATGTTAATTGCCAAGCCGAAAACGGCAATGACAATGAACACACGGGAACATTTGTCCAGAGTTTCCTTAAGAAGCGGATTATAATTGTTGCTCACGCTTCCCTCTATTTTTCGAAGCCGCGTTTAAATTGGATCATACTGTATTGCCGATACTATTGCCAATGACCATTATAACATTGACGGTACAAAAAAAACGCTGAAAAAGTGTTAAGAAACTGCTGCAAAAAACGGCTGATACCCTTATGTTGTTCCTTAAGCTTCGTTATTCAACATCATTTAATGTTGCATTATGGCCGTTTTTAGAGAAATACTGGACAATATTGTGACGATATCCGTCGGACTGACGAAAAAGCTATGCTAGACGTTGTTCTGAATGAAATTGTTATCGAGTTGAACCTGTTCTGCATGTCAGAATAGAATTTATGGAATTAGGGGGAGGCATCTAAGTGTTTAAACTTCAAAATGTAAAGTCCGCGGCCACCCGGGCTATTGTGATTTCACTGGCACTATTGATCTCAGCCTGTGCCGCACAGAACGAGGCTGCGACAAGCGCGCCATCGACACTCAGCGACACTGCCGAATATATCATTGGCCCGGAAGATGAACTTGACGTGTTTGTTTGGCAGAACCCCGATCTATCGGTCACAGTGCCGGTTCGTCCCGATGGCCGGATCTCAACGCCCCTGGTTGATGACATGGTTGCAGCATCCAAAACGTCGCAACAACTGGCTCGTGACCTGGAAAAGGTTCTGGCAAAATATGTCAAGGATCCATTGGTTACAGTGTCCGTTAAAACCTTCAACGGCCCCTATAGTCAGCAGATCCGTATTGTTGGTCAGGCCCAGCAGCCCATGGCCATTGCTTTTCGTAACCGGATGACGGTTCTTGATGCCATGATTGCTGTCGGCGGCATGACGGAGTTCGCCTCGGGCAATCGCGCTGTTATCGTGCGCACCGAAGACGGGGAGCAGAAAACATATAACGTCCGTCTGGATGATCTTCTTCTAAACGGCGATGTGTCCGCCAATGTACCATTGCAGCCGGGCGACATTCTCATTATTCCGGAAAGCTGGTTCTAGAACACGAACCACTTTTCGGCATGATACTGTTAATCTTGCTATGGCAATGAATGAGAAGGTAGTCCGACTGTGATATATGCCAAGCACAATATCATTAGGGTGAAGCACCGAAAAGCTTTGTTGATGGCCTGTGCCGTCGCGGCAATGGCGACGGGATATTCCTCGGCGGCGTCGGCGGCAGAGTGGCTCTTCGGTCCCTATGTCGGTATTACGGAAAAATATACCGACAACGCCTTTGGCACCGCTGAAAACACCAAGGACGATCTGATCACCAGCCTGAACACCGGCTTTACCCTGAACGGAGACGGCAACCATCTTCAGCTCGCCGCCGAATATGATCTGTCTTATGACATATATGCCAAAAATTCCGAGCTAAACGGGTTTCGTCATAATCTGCTGGCCTCCAGTGATGTGGAGCTTGTGAATGAGCATTTGTTCCTCGAAACACAAATCGCTTTTACCGAAGAAACTTTGTCCCGATCCGGCAACACCTCTTTCGTCGACCGGACAGTTTCAAGCGATAGAACAAGGGTTCTGAACACCCGCATCAGCCCGTATTACCTCCAGGATTTTGGCGGCAATGCGACAGGGCTGGCGCAATATACCTATTCACGGGTCGACTTTTTTGAAACCGATGTCGGGGCGGCAACGAGCAATCCATCGGACAGCCAGACGCATCGGATAGATCTGGCGCTTGGTAGCGGGCGGAATTTCAATCGGACAACCTGGCTTTTGGAAATTCTTGGTGTGGATAGTGAGGTGCAAAACGGCGACAATCTGCGTCGCGGTACTTTCTCCGCTTCCGGACAGATGCCCATTAATCGAACTGTGGCGCTTCTGGGCACAACCGGTTGGGATGAATTTGATGCGGAGAATGTCGACAACCAGTCGATCAGCGGTTATTTTATTGGTGGCGGCGTTCGACTGACCCCTGGGCCGCGGACAGATCTAAGCCTTCAGGTTGGTCATCGCTATGGCACCGGCATTGCCGATATGGATTTAACTTATCTCATCTCCAGTGAAGCGGTCTTTACCGCGTCCTATAATGTGGATATTCAAACTGCGGGACAGTCCCTTGCCGATACAGATATCCTTGACCGGGACGGAGAACTCGTAAATCCGAACTTTACCAGCACAGGTTATGTTGACTCGATTACCAAGGCAAAAACGTTGTCAATGAGCCTGAGTGGGGTAAAAGGGCGCAATACTTATTCAGCAACAACCAGTTACGTCCAGCGTAATTTTCTGAGTAACGGGACGAATGATGAAGTCGTTGCTGTTGATGGCAGCTACGCGCGGCAATTGTCGTCACAGCTTGAGCTGTCCTTACTTGGTGGCTATTCAGAAGTACTGGACGCCGAGGTTGCGGGAACAAAAGATACAGCGATTTACGGGCAGGCCGCTTTAAATTACCAGTTCAACCAAAGCCTGAGCGGATCATTCACTTATGGTTATTTCAATCGTGATAGCGAAACGGATACCAGTGATCTGCGAGAAAACAATATCTCAGTTTCTTTGAGGAAATCTTTCTAAGCTCTTAGAGCGCCAGGGAAAATACTAAGGCTGCGACCGGAGCTTTTTAAAAATCAATTTCGCCAGTTCCTTGTCATGGATAACGAGGGCTGGCTTTTCTTCTTCCGCAGTTGCGTGTTCACTGGTTTCTAAGGCAGCAGCTTTTTCTTCTGGCTCACTTTTCTTCGGCCCGCCAATGTCAAAAATCCCGTGCTTGCGCTTGTCGGCGATAACCTCGTCGACAATCTCGGCATCAATTTCCGGCGCCATACGGGCAAAGCCATAAACCAGGCATGTATCGCACAATATGTTGATGACCCCCGGTATCCCGCGGGTCGCTTCAAACAGCTTTTCGCAGGCGCCTTTGGTGAACAGGGGAAGCTCCCGCCCGGCGATGGAAAGCCGGTGGCGGATATACACATCAATATCCTCCGCGGTCAACGGAACAAGATGGAAATCAGAGGCAATACGCTGGACGAACTGCTCCAGTTCCGGCGCTTGCAAGAGGCCTTTTAGCTGCGGCTGCCCCACGAGAATCAACTGTAATAGCTGGTCATTATCCGCATTGATATTAGACAAAAGCCGCAATTGTTCCAGAAGGCTAGGCCCTAGATTCTGTGCTTCGTCGACAATCAGAATAGTCCGCTTCCCCGCTGCATATTCATTGATCAGGAATTGCTGCAGCTGGTCATGAAGGGCAACATGGGTTTTCCCTTCATAGGGCTGGCCGAACGCCATGAGCACCCATTGTAAAAGCTCACCATCCTGAATGTTGGAGACCAGGCCGACCGTGTATTCCTCGTCAAGCCTGTCCAGAAGATGCCGGATGAGCGTCGTTTTACCGCAGCCAATTTCACCCGTGATGACGGTAAAGCCCGCCCGGTTCATGACACCATATTCCAGCATCGAATAGGCAAGCGAATGACCATGCCCCCAGTAAAGGTAATTAGGGTCCGGCAGTATGGAAAACGGCTTTTGTGTCAGCCCATAAAACTCTCTGTACATCTCGTCATACTTCCACCGGCAATTTGCCGGAAATATTAGAAAGAACGGGCGCTTTTACCGTGCAGCAATCGATAAAATTCTATTTGGGACTATCCGTCTGAATTTCATCCAATGCTTTTTGAGCTTCCGTCTTTTGCGCAAAGCTCTGCGTCTCTGCCAGCTTTAATGCCGCTCCAAGCTCTACCTTGGCCGCATCCATATTATTCTGCGCCTTATACGCCATTCCCAAATGATACCGAAGAATTGCCATATTCGGTAATTGATCAACAGCGCCCAGGAGAAGGGGCGTCGCCAGGTCATATTCACCTAGGCGATAATGTATCCAGCCTAACGTATCCTTGAAATAGGGTACCTTCGAATTACGGAACCGCTTTGCAAGGGCATATGCCCGGCGCAATGCTTCCTCATCTTCGGCCCCTTCGGCGATCAGGCTAGCGAGGTTATTGACGACAACGTCCGAATTCGGGCGGCTCTCAATTAGTTTCTCGTATGTGGCAATCGCCTCGTCAAATTTTCCCTGGCTTTCAAACATGCCTGCCTGCGTCAAATTCAGGACAAAACTATCGGGAAGGGCGGCTAGACCTTCTGTCAATATAGCCTGCGCTTCGTCTGCCTTGCCGGAATTCGAATAGTAGCGCATGAGCATCATATAACCGGCTTGTTGTTCAGGATCGCTGGCAATGACTTCCTTCATTATGGTTTCCGCCTGTTTTTCCTGACCTTTTCCAAGTTGAATCTGAGCCAGCAAAAGCTTCGCCTGGGAATTGTCCGGGCTGGAATCCAGCACAGATTTCAAAAAAGTTTCGGCCTTGTCGGCATTCCCATTCCGAATATACGCCTGAACCAGGGAAACCATTGCCTGTCCAGCCTCTGGCGTGGTTTCATAAGCTTTTTCAAAAGCGCTTTCGCTCGCTTCACTATTTTGCTGGCCTGCCATCGCCAAGCCGGATATCTGGTAGGCGGTGCTGTCAGCCTCATCAAGCGCCCGGATTTTAACGGCCAGTTCTTCCGCTTCTCCCCAATTTTGCTTCAACAATTGTAGTTGAGCCATTGCCTTCAAAACATCCACATTATTAGGTGACTTCTCAATCATTTTTTCCAGCAGCCCCTGCGCCCGCCGTTGCTCGGAATGTCGGAGGAAAAACTGAACATAGGTAAGCCCGACGGCCGGTTCCTGCTTGCTATAACGATATGCTGTGGCAAGCCGATCCTCAGCAAGTTCTTTCGCCCCACCTATTTCATGGGCGCGCGCAAGCAGGAGGGAGGCCCGCACAGATTCCGGCCGTTGCTTTAACGAAGATCGAAGATTAGAAATTGCAGTGTCGATATTGCCTTTGTCAATCTCCATGGCGGCGTTGAGGACAAGAGCGGTTGCGTTTTGCGGATCGCCAGCAAGCACCTCATCGACAAGAATTTTTGCCTCATCTGTATTGCCGTTATCCAGTTGCATTTGCGCAAGTCTGTTTCTGGCAGAGAGCGCATCCTCTGTCGATTTCGCATCTTTCGCAATTGATTGAAGTATCGTCTGCGCTTTTTCTCCATTGCCGCTCAATTGCTCCAGTTCGGCCAGAGCGAACTGATATTCATATTTTTCAGGATGCGCTTTTACGAGAGCTTCGAGTTCCGCCTCGGCGGCCTCATCACCCTTTGTTGCTTTCACAAACCTAACAACGTCAATCTGGGCATTCACGTCATCGGGGCTTTCGGCCGCAATTTCACGCATCACGGTTTCAGCTTCGGTCGTCTGGCCGTTTCGCAAATGATGCTGCGCTAGCCTTTTTCGAAAATCTATATTTTCTGGGTCTGCGGCAATCAATTCTCTAAAAACAACGACGATCTCGTCATTTTTCTTCTGTTTATCCAGCGCCTGCATTTTCATAATTTGCAGCGGTACACTGTCTTTGCTATGAACCAGACCCTCATTAAGCAGAACGACAGCCTCCGCAGGATCGTCCGCTTCAAGCCGCTCTGCCGCCAAGACCGCTACTGCGTCGATGTTGGAAGAGTCTATTTTCAAGGCTGCCTTTGCCTCCTTCACCGCACCGGCCTTGTCGCCAAGCTTGAACAATACGGCTGCCTTTAGCGCCAATGAGTCAGACGCATCTGGCGCCAGGGTCATGACCAAATCACTGGCCTTTAGCGCATCTTCTAACCGCCCGGACAACAGCATTATTTTTCCGAACCTCGTCTGGGCTTTCACATGTTTGGGATCCAGCTCGATGGCTTTCAGCACATCGCCCGCATATTTCTGCCAATTCCCTTCGTTTTCTTCAACCAGAGCCAGGCCATACCAGCCATCCGCATAATTCTCTTTAAGCTGGAGGGCATTCCGAAATTCAATACCGGCTTTCACAAAATTCCCGTCCGCGACGAAGGCCATACCGGATTCATAATGTGATTTAGCTTTCTCCTCGGGCGAGTCGCAAGCTGAGAGGGCCATCATCATGATGCCTGCTATAAGCCAAGTGAAGATAGTATTTGCACGAGCGCGTCTGTTGTACATTATGGTCATTCCTGCCTTTATCTGCGGTAAACCCGGTTAAGAGTTCAATATATATAACAATTGAAACAATAATATCTGCTGGCCGTTTCAGCAAACCCCAATCGTTGCCGCAGCTATTTCAGACCACATATTGATGTGCTCGAAAATAGTGCAACAAGAAAGCAATAGGACATATTTCTCAATATATGCTTAATTTTAGCTATAATGTCAGAGATCAGAATCTGGCTCTAGTTTAGACTATCGCGTTCCAGACTTCCTCAGCTTTTGCCGTCCATGTATGAAGGCGAACGCGTTCACGCCGGCTTTCTGTTGCGTCAGGTGCAGCGACCGCTGTGCGGATCATCTGGGCAAATTCCGACGCATTTCCAGCGACCGCAATATGTTCCTTGAAATACTCAACTTCTGGAAAATATGTACTGACTACGGGCCGGCCTACTGCCAAATACTCTTTCATTTTCACTGGATTACAGGCCTTAATCCAATCGCTTTGGTTCCATGGCATAATCAGCACATCACAGGCGGCCATATAACTTGCGACTTGTTCATAGGGACGCTGGCCAAGTAAATGGACATTGTCATATGGACACCAACCCTCTGGAAGAGAGCAGGCACCGATCATGACGAATTGAAAATCGGGGAGGGATTTGACGACCTCTACGAACAGCTCCGGATCAAAGGTATGAGAATCAATCCCGCCGATAAAACCAACCCTTGGACGCGCAATACCCTTCAAATCATCCGGTTGCTCATCCCGCTCATCAGCGGCACGTCCCGCATTTTCAAAATTATCAAAGTCAACGCCGTGATCGACGAAGAGAGAAGTAGAATTCTGTCTCTTTTCAGCATCAAAAAGCTCGCGCGCACAGAATAACACCGCATCGGCGCGCCGCTTTAA